>JANMUC010000189.1:0-17629 GCA_031391225.1 Deinococcales bacterium | reverse complement strand
CTTGTCGCAACCCCACAGTTGCCCATCTGGCGCTAGGCTCAAAAGTACATTTTTGGCTTGACGCAAAGCCCCCAGCGCCCGGGCATGTTGTCTTAAACCCAGAAAAGCTTGCGCCATGCCAATCTGCACGATGGCTTGATTGGGTTCTAAGTACGCGGCGCGGCGCAGTTGCTCGAGGGCGGTGCTGTTATTTTGGGTCTGCAAGCTGTGGAGACCCTCTTTCAAATACTCTTGCCAATCCTCGAGTTTTGGCGGTTGACACATTGATTTTTTTGGTACTTCAATGAGCCTGACTTTTTGGGGCTTTTCGGGTTTTTTCCAAACGATAACCCCTGGCAGCATCACGCGCTCCAAGCCGATTTGCTCGATCATAGCGGGTTGAATCGGCGGATCGCTCGGACCCAAAATCAGCCACGCACCTGGCAGCAGTTGCGCCGCCAGGTTTTGATACACGCCTTGCGCGGTTTGGGGCGAAAAATAAATGGTGACATTGCGGCACAAAATCAAATCAAATTTTTGATCGGCGTCTGGTGGCACGAGCAAATTTTGGACTTCAAAAATGGCTCGAGTCCGTAAATCGTCACGTACCTGGTATTTCCCGCCGCTCACTTCAAAAAACCGCTCTATCACCTCGAGCGGCGTGTCCCGAAACGACCAGTGACCATAACTTCCAGCCCGAGCCAACTCGAGCACAAGCGGATTTAAGTCTGTGCCGAGCACTTGCACGTCCCAATTCTGGACGCCGCCAATTTCCTCGAGCAGCATTAAAAGCGTATACACCTCCTCGCCGCTCGAGCAACCCGCAGACCAGAAACGTAATTTTTGCGTCGAGAGATTTTGCTTCATCAATTCGGGCAGAATATTGTTTTTTAAGACTTTAATTTGGGGTGTAATGCGGTAAAAATGCGTTTCCGAAACCGTGAATTTGGTTTGCAATTCTGCCAGCAACTCGAGGTTTTGTCCTGCTCTAAAAGCGCGAACCAAGTCTTGTGGACTGGTTTGCTGGCTTGCTGCCAGTTTCTCGAGCCTCAACCCTAAATCGGTGGTTTGAACACTGTTCAGCCTCAAACCCGTGTTGGTTTCGATCAGCGAGAGCAATGCTTGCAACTCAACCTTCATGGGTTCAACTCAGGTTCAAAAATCTCGAGGTTTAGGAGCATATCGACTTCATGCCAATCTCGAAGGTTATTGGCATGGTCAAGCCAAATCAAAAACCTTGGATTTGTCTCTATCAGCAGCAAATGGTCTTCAATTTTGGGCAAGCGAGTTTCAAATCCAAGGCAAACTCGAGCATTCACCACAGGCAAGAGTTGATCCTCGAGTTGCAACACGCCAACAATGTTTTCTGGTAGTCCGGGCTGTACCGTCCAAGCGGCAAGCGGCAGCACTTTTTGGACGCACTCGGCACGAATCGCGTAGGTTTGCCCTGCAATGCTGATTTCCAGAACCAGCAACCCAGTCGCCTCTGGTGGTCTATCAAATTTTACGCTCGAGTTCATCTCTACCATAGGCTAATCGCTACTCCAGTATACGCCCAGCAGAAAAGCTTTAAACCACTCATTAAAGTATCGATTAAACTTCTGTTATGGTCGAAACCAAAAAAATCCTCATCGCCGATGATTCTGACAGCATCCGCAGCTTATTGGAGATGATTCTAACCGCCGAATCGCACGAGGTCACCCTGGTCGCCGACGGACGTGACGCTTTGGCACACTTAAAAGAAAACACCCCAGATTTGATTATTCTTGACATCACCATGCCTTTTATTGACGGGCTTGAAGTCTGCTCGAGGGTCAAACGCATTTCACGCTTTAAAGCCACGCCCGTGATTTTGCTGACCGCCCACACCGACGAGGACACCAAAAAGAAAGCCAACTTGGTCGGGGCGGACGTGCTGGTGCATAAACCCTTGTCTGGCAAGAATTTTCGAGTCACAATTCTTGAGATGCTCGAGAAACACGAACTGTTGAAAGCCAAAATGACTCAGGCTTAAAATCAGGCTTAAAATTTGTCACCACCTTTGAGCTTCACTAGAGAGCCTGTTTTACCGCTGAGGGCTTTCGCGCTAGACTGCTGTGATTGTGTCCAAAAAGCTAGATTATGGATGCGGCAGTCTTGAGGAGGTTTTATGACAACAATTATTGATGTGCTCGCCCGTGAAGTGCTGGACTCGCGCGGCAACCCAACCGTAGAGGCAGAGGTTCATCTCGAGGGCGGCGCTGTAGGTCGTGCGATGGTCCCCAGTGGCGCGAGCACTGGCACGCACGAAGCCAATGAGTTGCGCGACGGCGGCGAACGCTACGGCGGTAAAGGCGTGCTCCAAGCCGTCGAAAACGTCAAGAATTTAATTGCCGACGAAGTCATCGGCATGGACGCCACCGACCAAACGGGCGTGGATCATTTGATGCTCGAGCTTGATGGCACACCCAATAAGTCTAAACTCGGTGGCAACGCAATTCTGGCGGTATCACTGGCGAATGCCCGCGCCGCCGCAACCCAACTTGGAATGCCGCTCTACCGTTACTTGGGCGGCGCAAACGCCAAAGTCTTGCCCGTTCCATTAATGAACGTGATCAACGGCGGCGCTCATGCCGACAACGCCGTGGATTTCCAAGAATTCATGATCGTGCCCGCAGGTTTCTCGAGCTTCCGCGAGGGTTTACGCGCCGGCGTCGAAACTTTTCACGCCCTGAAAAAAGTCCTCTCGAGCAAAGGTTACAACACCAACGTCGGCGATGAGGGCGGCTTTGCGCCAGACCTGAAGTCCAACCGCGAGGCGCTGGACTTGTTGCTTTTGGCAATTGAAAAAGCTGGTTACACCCCAGGCGACCAAATGATGATCGCACTCGACCCAGCCGTGACCGAACTTTACAAAGACGGCAAATACCACCTCGAGAGCGAAGGCAAGTCCCTATCGAGCGAAGAGATGGTGGCATTCTGGACTGAGTGGGCAGCCAATTACCCAATTGTTTCAATCGAAGACGGTTGCAGTGAGGACGACTGGGACGGCTGGAAGATGCTGACCGACGCGATTGGTCAAAAAACGCAATTGGTCGGCGACGATTTGTTCGTGACCAACCCCAAACGCTTGCAAATGGGCATTGACAAAGGCGTTGCCAACAGCATTCTGGTCAAAGTCAACCAAATTGGCAGCCTGACCGAAACGCTCGACGCCATCGAGCTGGCACGCTCAAGCGGTTACACGGCAATCATGAGCCACCGCAGCGGCGAAACCGAAGACAGCACGATTGCCGACCTGGCGGTTGCCACCAACGTTGGACAGATCAAAACCGGTTCTGCCAGCCGCAGTGACCGCCTCGCCAAATACAATCAACTCTTGCGCCTCGAAGAAGCCCTAGGCTCGAGCGCCATTTATCGCGGCAAAAAGACGTTCAAGCAGTAAGTCTAGGAAAACTCGAGTTTTAAGCTCGAGTTTTCACTTTTGAAGGAGTTTATGACCAGCCGCAAACGCCGTACCAAGATTGTTGCCACCATCGGACCAGCCAGTTCCAGCGCAGAGGTGCTCGAGAAACTGATCGACGCAGGTTTGAACGTCGCCCGTTTGAACTTCTCGCACGGAGATCGTTCAGACCACGAAGCCCGAGTCAATTTGATCCGCGAGATCGCCGTCCGCAAAGGCGTGACGGTTGGCATTTTGCAAGATTTGCAAGGACCCAAAATTCGCACAGGGCGCTTCGCAACGGGTTTTACAACCCTAAAAGTTGGCTCAACGTTTATTATTACCAGCGATGAAATTGAAGGCAACGACGAACGCGTCGGCACAACTTACAAAGAACTGCCGCAAGACGTTCACCCTGGACTCGAGTTGCTGCTCGACGATGGCAACCTCAAACTCGAGGTGATCAAAGTTACTGGCAACGACGTGCACACCAAAGTCATTATTGGCGGCGTTTTGAAGAACAACAAAGGCATCAACATTCCAGGCGCGAACCTCTCCACGCCAGCCCTGACCGAAAAAGACCTTGAAGACATGCAAACAGGCGTCGAACTGGGCGTGGACTGGATTGCCGTTTCGTTCGTGCGCACACGCGAAGATGTACTTCTGGCACGCCACTACATGACGCGTTACGGCAGCACCGCCAAACTGATGGCAAAAATTGAAAAACCCAGCGCCGTGCAACTCTTCGACGAAATCCTTTCCGAAGTGGACGGCATCATGGTCGCTCGAGGCGACTTGGGCGTCGAAATGCCCGCCGAAGAAGTGCCCGTGATTCAAAAGCAATTGATTGCCAAGTGCATTGCCGCCGGCAAACCCGTGATTACCGCCACGCAAATGTTAGAAAGCATGATCACCAACGCCCGCCCAACTCGAGCCGAAGCCAGTGATGTTGCCAACGCAATTTTTGACGGCACAGACGCCGTCATGCTCTCGGCAGAATCCGCCAGCGGCGCGTACCCAATCGAAGCCGTGCAAATGATGAATGCCATCGCCCTGAACACCGAAGCCAGCCAACAATACCGTCAAATGTACGCCGGTAGCGCCAAACCCGAAAACACCACCCAAGACGCCGTTGCCCTCGCCGCCTGCGAAGTGGCAGACACGCTCGAGGCAGCCGCCATCGTCTGCTTCACCGCCACCGGCTCGAGCGCCTGGCGCGTCGCCAGAAACCGTCCCGACAGCCTAATCGCCGCGTTCACACCATCCGAAAAAGTGCGCAATCAACTCGCTCTCGCACGCGGTGTCGAACCACGATTTGTGCCGCAAATTGTCAACACCGACGAAATGGTCAGCCTCGCCGTGAAAAACGTGCGCGAAGCCAACCTTGCCAAAGCGGGCGATAAAATCGTGATCGTCGCGGGTGTGCCATTTGGAATGCACGGAACGACCAACATGATTCGGGTTGAACGACTGACTTGAGGCTCGAGATCACCATTGCTCTACCCTCTCTTGACCATAAAACGCACCTGGCGGGCATGGTCGCTCATCCCCGACCTTCTTGACCCCAAACGTGCACCTAACGGGCGGGGTCGCCTTCTCCCAACATCAGGAGAAGGGAGTTTTATTGGATTCTCGAGAGACGATTTTTTGTCTCAAGTGCAACTTGTTGCGCAATGCGGGAAGATTCTATTCAGGGGAATTTTAAGCGCTCCTCAAAGCAGTTATCAATTCACCCGCACGGTTTGAACCACCAAGCAGGGCAATGCGTGCCGCGACTTTTGGCACGTAGCTGCTCGAGATGAATTGCTGTAAACCGTTGTCCATTGCGGTGTTCTTGAATTTTGGGTGGCTTCGCTCGAGTTGCGCTCCAAATTGGCTATAATAATCTCGAGCCAAATGCGAACGCAGGTGCAAAGAATCGCTCGACCAGTTGACTTTGACCACGCCAGCTTGCACGGCACGCTCGAGGTCGGCGTCGGGCAGACCACTCGAGCCGTGCAATGCCAAACCAATTTCACGTCCGATCAAATTTTTTACAAAATCACAATGGGCTTGAATCGCGTCGCTCGAGAAGGCGGGAAAACCGATTTCGCTAAAACCGTGAATTGTACCGACGCCAGGTGCCCAAAGTTGAATTGCGCCTGGAAACTCGCGTTCGACGGGAGCAAGCAGACGCTCCGCCACCTCGAGCGGGGTGACGCCATCGTCCACACCCGCTTCCATCTCGAGGGTGATGCTGCGGTTGCTGGCTTTGGCGGTGCGGCACAACTCGAGGATTGAGTTGATGTTCTCCAATTCTGAAAGCTCGCTGGAATCGAGGGAAATGCTGGTCGGTGAAAGTGTCAAACTCGAGCCGCCCATATTGATTTCCAAACCTCGCACGGCATCGTTTAACAGCGGTAACGCTTGAGCGCCCTTGATGTGATCGGTGTGGTAAAAAACGGGAATGTCCGCGTAACGCGGATCGTTCGCCAGCAACTCGAGGTGCGTCATAAAACGCTTCATGCCGAGCCACGGGTCGCCCATGCCAAAACTGTGGCTGGTTAACTGCCACAAACTGGTTTCGACCATGATCGGCGCATTGACACTTCGGGCAGCCTCGAGACAATCATTGATCGCGGCGGGACTGTCGGCGTTGACGGCAAGAATCGCGTATTGATTCGTTTTGGCATGTTGGAGCACGGTACGGGCTTGAAGCGGGTTGAGCAGCATGGTCATCTCCTGTTTAAAATCTCGAGCTTGAAGGTACTTTAACGCAACACACCGCATAAAAATCCAACGCCGTGAATAGTAAAACCCGCAATGTTAGGCTCGAGTCATGAACGTCAGTCTTCTCGGAATTCCAATGGATTTGGGTGCAGGTCGTCGCGGTGTGGACATGGGACCCAGCGCGTTGCGTTACGCTCAAATTGCCGAAACCCTACGAGCACTCGGGCATGAAGTCAAAGACCACGGCAACGTGGCTGTACCAATCGTCGAAACCATAGTCCGCTCGAGCAACGAACCGCATTTCCTCGAGCAAATTCGCAGCGCTTGCCAGGAAGCCGCCGAACGCCTGCAAGCGCTGCCTAAAGACGCTTTCCCGATTTGTCTTGGCGGCGATCATTCAATGGCAATGGGAACGGTCGCTGGGGTGACTCGAGGTTTGCGCACAGGTTTAATTTGGGTCGATGCGCATACCGATTTTAACGTTCCAGCCATCAGCCTGAGCGGTAATATTCACGGAATGCCCGTAGCGCACCTGGTGGGTTTGGGCGACGAACGCTTGGTTAACATTGGCGGCGTTGGTGCAAAAATAAAAGCCGAAGACATTGTGATGATCGGCATTCGCAGCGTTGATCTCGAGGAACGCGAACTGCTTCGCGCTAGGGGTGCAACGATTTACACCATGAAGGAAGTGGACACCCTCGGCATGGCACGGATTGCCGCTGAGACCCTCGAGAAACTAGGATCGCTGCCCAGAGTCCACGTAAGCTTCGACGCGGACGCTTTTGACCCCTCGGTCTGCCCAGGCGTCGGCACACCCGTTCCTGGCGGTCTGACGTACCGTGAAGGGCATTTATTGATGGAACTGCTCTCCGATTCGGGGATTATCTCGAGCCTTGACTTGGTTGAGGTCAATCCCGTGCTTGATTCGCAGAATACCACCGCCAAAATCATGGTCGAAATGGCAGCCAGTTTGCTGGGGAAAAAGATTTTATAACGCTCGAGTTTTGATCAACATGGCGCAGCAGCCAAAAAAGCTGTCTTCGGAACCCAAACCATCTCACGAACAAAATCGGCATCGGCAAACGTGTAACCAGGTCCAGTCTGCCGACGATCCAACCAAACGCGCTTGCCAGCCGCATCAAAATAAAACCGTAACTCGAGATGCGTGTCATTTACCGCACCAGCCTTCACCAGCACAAAACGTAAACGCCCTCGAGTGTCATACGTGTGCTCGAGTGTCACCGCACTGTCCTCGCTGCCGCCCGCTTTGATATACCGCCGAACCACGCCGTCAGCCATCAACTTGGAACGTTCCAAATCCCAAGACGGACAATACTCAAACTTTTTTTGCTCGAGTTTCAAAAGTTTCTTGGCAACCAGTGCATTCACTGCCGCATAAATACCTCGAACCTCAAGAATCCTTGGGTCACTGCGCCAATTTTTGACCGTGATGGTCTGCGCTTGAACCACACCAAACAGCAACAACAACCCAAGAAAGTATTTCATGGAGTCCATCTTACACTCAAGCCTCAATCAGAAATCACGGCATCCACCTGAATTTCAATCAGCATCTCAGGCGCAATAAACCTCGAGACTTCAATCATCGTTGCAGCAGGACGAATCTCGCCAAAGACCTCACCGTGCGCCCGACCAACGGCTTCCCAATCATCAATGTTCTGCAAGAAAATTGATGACCTTACAACATGCTCAGGAGACGCACCAGCCAACGCCAAAGCACGTTTAACATTCTCGAGCGTCTTAACGGTTTGCGCATATGCATCACCAGAAACTTGCCCGCTAGCGTCAGCCGCCGTGCAACCCGAAACGAACACCAAATCCCCGACTTTCACCGTTCTCGAGTAACCGATGATTGGTTCCCATTTGCCACCACTGGAAAAAATTTCACGCTTCATAAAAACTCCTTTGCACTTACAAGATGGATTTTGACTACCTGGCAAAGGGCGCAGCGAGCGACCATGCCCGCAAGGTGCATTTTATGGTCAAGAAGCAGCGCCCCTACATCAACACGACAAAATTACGCGCAAACTTTCAAGAAATTCTCGAGCATTTTATGCCCGTGATCGGTCAAGGCACTCTCGGGGTGAAACTGTACACCATGAATCGGAAAGGTTTCGTGCTGAACACCCATGATTGTACGCCCATGCGCCTCGTCCACCCAAGCGTTCACACGCAAGCTCGATGGTAAATCCTCAATCACAAGGCTGTGATACCGCGTCGCCGTGAAATCATTCGGCAACCCCGCAAACACACCCGTTCCATCGTGCGCAATGCTCGAGACTTTACCGTGCATCAAATGTTTTGCCCGCACGACCTTAGCACCGAACGCCTGACCGATGCTCTGATGCCCCAAACACACGCCCAAAAGCGGAATGTACTCCCCAAATTCCTCAATCACCGCCACCGACAACCCAGCCTCGAGCGGCGTGCATGGACCAGGCGACACCACAATTCCCGCAGGTTTTAACCCTGCAATATCCTCGAGTTTGAATTGATCGTTGCGCCATACAACAGGATCAGCCCCCAATTCGCCCAAATACTGCACGAGGTTGTACGTGAACGAATCGTAATTATCGACCACCAAAATTTTCATTGCAAAACCTCCGAATTTAATTCATCCAATGCCCAATTGAGGGGATTGTTTTCAATGTACGCTCGAGCAGCCATCAATTGCTCTTCTGAACGAATGATCCGATCATAATAATTTCGTTGCCACAACGATTCGCCAGCCGCACCTCGAGCTTGATTGATGCGTTTTGTGACCACAGATTTAAATGAACCAACAATTGCTCCTAAAGAACCTTTTTGCAATTTACCAAAAGCAGCCTGTGTCGGTAGGGGCAAGGCATGCCTCTTGACCATAAAACGCACCTTCGGGCATGGTCGCCTTGCCCCTACGGGAACGACATCTTGTTCCGATTGAATTAGGACAATTCCATGCACATGATTTGGCATGACAACAAATTCATCAAGCAAGATTTGTGGAAAATGATTTGGCAACTCGAGCCAGCAATCATGCGCAATTTTTCCAAAGTCATGAAGTTGCATGGTCGCATTAACAATCTCACCAAAAAGATGAAGTCTTTGTGCTGTACAAATCGTCACGAAATACGCGCCGTTGCTCGAGTAATCGTATTTCTCGAGTCGGATGCTTTGACGGTGAAAATCTTGTTTCATACTTCAACCTTATAACTTAAATTCAGTCCGTCTCCAGGCACACCGCTAATGCCCCAATTGTGTTTTGGTGTTTCAAAAATCGTGATCTCGAGGTCGTTGCGAGGGATTCCAATTTTCTCGAGGTTCTCGAACAGGAGCGCAATCAATTTCTTTTTCGCGGTCACACTCCGACCTTCAAACATTGAAATCTCGAGGATCGTGTACTTTTCGCTGCGGTCTTTGCTGAACATAAAATCTTCTGGCTCGAGAGTAAAAAATCGCTGAAATTTTTTGTCGGCTGGGTACTCTAGCGCCTCCATAATGCTGGCATGAATGGCGTTTGAAATTTCTTCTCGAGCTTTAATTGTTTCTCGCAACGCATAAATTTTGACTTGCGCCATGTCATGCCACCTTCGCAAAATAATCCAGGTGCATGTGTTGTTTCACCAAGTCCAGGGTTTCTCGAGCGACAGTCCTGGCTTTTTTCGTGCCGTCAAACAGAATCTCAAGAATTTCATTTGACTCGAGCTTGGCGCGTTTTTCTCGGATCGGTTCAAGTTTCGCGTTGATGTTTGCTGCCAGTTCTCGCTTGCACATCACGCAACCTCGACCACCCGCACGACATTCGCTGGCAATCAACTCGAGGTTTTCGGAGAAGAGTTGATGGTATTCAAACACCGTGCAAACATCAGGATTCCCAACATCGCGCAACCTGATTTTGGCAGGATCGGTGATGGCAGTCAAAACTTTACTCGAGACATTTTCTGCCGTATCCGACAAGAAAATCGCATTCCCCAAACTCTTGCCCATTTTGGTATCACCATCCAAACCTTTCACCCGCATGTTGGGAATCACTCGAGCTTCGGGCAGCACCAAAGCCTCACCGTAAATGCTGTTGAACTTGCGCACGATTTCACGGGTTTGCTCGAGTTGTGGAATTTGATCGTCACCGACTGGTACAACATTGGCTTGAAACGCGGTGATGTCGGCGGCTTGCGAAATTGGATACCCCAAAAAACCATAAGTCACCGAATGCTTGAACAACTCTCGTTTTTGCGCGATCTCGGTTTTGACCGTTGGGTTTTGTTGGAGTCTCGAGATGGTCACAAGGTTGCTGTAATACACGGTTAATTCTGCAATTTCAGGAATTAGAGATTGAATAAATATTGTGGTCGTGTTCGGATCAATTCCGCTCGAGATTGCATCGAACGCGACCTCGAGCACATTTTCACGCACGAGTTTGGGGCGTTCAAAATTATCTGTTAAGGCTTGCACGTCGGCAATCATGACAAACGTATCGAATTCATCTTGAAGAGAAACCGTTTGCTCGAGCATCCCGAAGTAATGCCCGATGTGAAGTTTGCCCGTGGGTCGAATGCCTGTCAGAATGCGTTTCATAGTCCCGCTTCTGCCAGTTCCACCGCACGCCTTAACGCTTTGGCTTTGTTAACACTTTCTTCAAACTCGAGGGTCGGGTCTGAATCGGCAACCACGCCACCGCCGGATTGAATGTGGATCATTCCGTCTTTCACTAGGGCGGTGCGGAGGGTCAGTGCCATGTCCATGCTGCCATCGTGTGCAATGTAGCCAAACGCGCCGCCGTACCAGCCACGGCGCGTATTCTCGAGCTCTTCAATGATTTCCATTGCCCTAATTTTCGGTGCGCCCGATACCGTTCCCATCGGCAGGGTCGCGGCAAGCGCATCGAGTGGGGTTTTGCCAGTCTCGAGTTCGCCCGAAACGGTGCTGACAATGTGCATGACGTGACTGTAGCGTTCGACGATCATCAGTTCGTCCACGCGCACACTGCCATATTTGCTGACGCGTCCAAGGTCATTGCGTCCCAAATCCACCAACATGATGTGCTCACTTCGTTCTTTTTCATCGCTTAAGAGTTCTTGCTCGAGCATCACATCTTCGGCTTCGTTCGTGCCGCGTTTTCGTGTGCCTGCAATCGGACGGGTGATTGCCCTGATACCGTCACTGCGACACAGGCTTTCGGGGCTGGCGGCAACCAGGGTACAATCGCCCAGCTCGAGGTAGCCCATGTACGGGCTTGGATTGACGTTGCGCAGCGCACGGTAAACAGCGAATGGATGGGCGTGAAGTTGCGCGGAGAAGCGTTGGCTTGGTACGACTTGAAAAATGTCGCCCGCTCGAATGTATTCAACGGCTTTGGTCACGGTTGCTTCAAATTCGGCTTGCGTGACATTGCTGACAAATTCCGCCTTGCGACTCGGGCGATCCCCTGGCACTCCTGGCAGTGCGCCTTTCAACCTCGAGTGCAATTTTTCAACCACGGCTTTGGCGTGAACGTAACTCGAGATCATGCCCGTTTCGGCGGTGGCAACAATAAAAAGTCGGTGTTTGAGGTGATCAAAAATAACCATGCCCTCAGGTTCAATAAATTTGAGGTCTGGAATCCCCAGTTCGTCTGGGTTTTTGACTGGTAAATTTTCGTAGCAGCGCACCAGGTCGTAACTCGAGTAACCAATTGCACCGCCAAACAGTGCAGGCAGTAAGGGGTCAGGTTCGACGCGGGTAACAATTTTATCAAAGAGAACTTTTAAAGGGTCGCTCGAGTGAAATTCTTCATTACCAAACGAACCAGTTAGTTTCACCTGATGCCCGAATGCGGTGATGCTGCCTTTTGCGCCCACGCCAATGAACGAGTACCGCGCCCAGCGTTCGCCGCCCTCAACACTCTCGAGCAGAAAGTTCATCGGGCTGCCTTGCGTGACTTTCAGGTAAGCGCTGACGGGTGTCTCGAGGTCTGCCAGCACTTCACGGTATATGGGGACTCGAGTTCCTGGGTTCAATTGGGCGAATTGTTCGGCTGAGATATTCATGGGTTCTCCTACCTAAGGGGTTCGTAGGGGCGCTGCGACCATGCCCGTTAGGTGCATTTTATGGTCAAGACGCTTGCTGCGCCCTCGGTGACGGCGATTTCTTGAGGTTGCAAGGAAGTTTTCCGAAGTGATGGAACATTGGTAATTCTAAAATCAAAACAAAACGCCCCAGGCGTTCAAACCTGGGGCGCGAAATAACAAAACTAAGGCAGCCCAGGTTTACCTGAACCACCACCAACCAGTGTTAACGGCGCAAAAACTCATCTTGAATTAAAAGTAACATCTCGAGCGCCTTGAGTCAAACGCCGCTCGAGTCTCCTCTACCAGACACGGTGGCTCGAGTTTTGATTCACGGCAGACTCACCAGCTGAGCGTAAGTTTTGGCTATGAAATTGCCAATTTTGGTGCGTATCGATGCGGGACATGGCGGGCGTGATGGTGGCGCAATGAGTGACGGTGTCCTTGAGAAAGATTTGAACCTGACTTCCGCCAAAGCCTTGCAGTATTTTCTGAAATTACAAAACATCGGCTCGAGTTTGTCTCGAGAAACTGATACCAGACCGACTTATGCAGACCGTGTGGCAACGCCTAACAACGAGGGTTTGGTGGTGGCGTTGCACCATGATACGGCGACGGCTGATCCTGGCTTGTGGGTGTTTTTTAATGATGTTAAAGCTGCTAAAGCGTTTGCCAAAACGCTCGGCGACAGCTTGGGGAAAGCAGTTGGTTCAAGTGTCAAAGTGCTTTCGCATTGGGAACGAAAATGGTACGACAAAAAAGGCGCGGTTATTGGGCAGGGCTTGTACATCAACGACACGACCAAACCTGCCGTTCTGGTCGAACTCGGTTCAACCAGAACCTACACTCGAGCTGAGATGGTGGCTCGAGTTGAGAGTCTGGTCGCTCCAATTGTTTCGTTTTTGGCGGTCTGAACTTCAGCGTTTAAATTGCAATTTTGCCACTTTTTCGCCGATGCACTTGCCCTGCTCGAGTCCGCGTTCAACAGCGGCGCGGTAATGAATACCGCCGTACAACCTCGAGAGTGCCGCTTCATTGGCAGCGGCGCGAAAGCTGGTGTAAGAACGTTCTGGCAATCCGTCTTCGTCGTGGGTATGGTCGGTGAAGCTTTGATTGTCGCCCATCAATTGCGTCAACACTTCGGCGGCGGCGGCAGATTGGGTGCTGTGACCGCTTGGGTATTCAGGGAACGGTGGCGTGGTCAGCATCGACTCCCATTTTGGGTCAATCAGGCGTTTGATGTAGGTCACTGGGCGCAAAAGGTTGTACTCGTATTTGGTTTTCCAGCAGCCAATGAACGCGTCGTTCACGGCAATGCCAAGTCTGGCATAACCTTCGGCATAAGTCTCGAGCGGCGCGTTTTGATCGTTTAGAAGTTGCATTAACAGTCCAACCCAGTGTCCTGGCGGGGTTTTGGAAAGCATGGCATCGTCTGACCAGAAACGTGCAATGTTACTTTGTTCTTCGGTGCGGGTTTTGCTGATCTCGTACACCTCGAGCGCCTCTTTGTAAAAGGCACTGTCAAGCTTTTCAGAATAGGCTGGCGGTGCGCTGATGCCGCATTCATCGCCTGTTTTTAATGCCATTGGGCGGTTGTTACCCCAGTATGGCAAGAGCGGTCTGGATTGGGTTGGTACAAGGCTGACCCAGTAATTTGCGCCTTGCGGTGGGTTGAAGGTTTGCGGATAACCGGCGTGCATTCCGTTCATTCCACCATCGGTTTTTGACCATTCAAAAATGGCTGTTGCAATCCGCCGCCCGTGGTTTCTCGAGCGCTCGAGCACATCTTTGGCAATGCCTCTAGCTTCGAGATTTTGCTTCATGCGTTTCTCGAGTCCAGTTACGGCTTTCTGTCCACTGGGTCCAGTGTTATCAAAAAACCGTTTGACCAAACTCGAGAGCACCGCATTTTCGATGGTAGCGGTGTCATACGTTTTGTTGGCAATGCGCTTTGGAATTTTGCTCAGGGCGTTTAATTGCCCAACCATTGATTTATAATTTTTAAATTCTGGTACAAGCGCCTCGTACAAGCCCACACCCATATACCCCAGCGTCCGAGAAGCCACGGGGGGTGCGTAACCAGGCGTGTGACGAATCAACTCGAGGGTCAAACCGTACCAACTGTTAATCACGGTTTTCTCGAGTGGTAAACTCGGGGCTTCGTCGGCTCGAGCGTGCAAGACCAAACCCAGGGTGCTCAAACTCGAGATCAGCAAAAGACTTTTCACCATTTGTTTTTTCATGATTCTATCCTCGAGTTTGTTCCTGAGATTTGCACGCATCAAAACCTGAAATGAACCTTTTTAAAATGATAACTCGAGATTCGCGGTTTACGAATCTCGAGCCTGAAAGAATTGCTTTATTTGTTGACAAGATGCTTTGGAGTTGTACCCGCAATGATCATGCCGAGCACTTCGTCTTCGTTGACATCTTTGGTGTTGACCGTACCAACAACCCGTCCGTTTTTCATGACGGTCAAACGGTCTGACAGATCGCTCACGTCGTGCAAATCGTGCGATATCAGGAAAATACCGACCCCTTCAGCTTTCAGGGCTTTAATCAGTTCGCCAACCTTTTGGGTTTCTTCAGGTCCGAGCGCCGCTGTGGGTTCGTCCATGATCAGCACTTTGGCTTTAAAATACACCGCTCGAGCGATGGCAACTGTTTGGCGTTGACCACCGGACATGTTCGCAACAGGAACGCGCAGGCTTGGGATTTTAACCCGCAAACGATCAAGTACTTTTCGGGCTTCGATTTCCATGGTGTCTTCGTCAAGCACAACACCATTGACTTTCTCGCGTCCCAAGAAGACGTTCGCTACAGCATCTAAATTATCTGCAAGCGCCAGACTTTGATAAATCGTTTCGATTCCGTGCTTTTGTGAATCTTGTGGGTTGTTGATTTTGACTTCATTTCCATCTACAAAAATCCGTCCCGAGTCAGACTTATAAGCGCCAGAAAGCACTTTAATCAGTGTACTTTTGCCAGCACCGTTGTGCCCCAGCAAACCAACCACTTCGCCAGGATAAAGGTCAATGCTGACATCATTCAGTGCTTGATTTCCACCAAAGCGCAAAGAGATGTTTTTCATTTCAACCAACGGATTCATAACTTCCTCCGTTTGGCATTGACCGTGTTCCAGAGTACTGCCACCAGCAAGACCAGACCAATGTAAATTTTTTGTTGTTCGGTGGGTACGCCAACCAAACCCAGTCCATTCTCGAGGCTGCTCATCAAGAGTGCTCCAAGAGCCGCACCAAGAATCGTGCCACTGCCACCAGCCAGTACAGTGCCACCAATAACCGCACCAGCGATCACGGTTAGCTCGAGATCACGACCTAGTGAAGGAACTGCAGCATTGAGACGTGCAGATTGTACAGCGGCTGCCAGACCAGTTAAAAAACCCATCAACATGAAAATATAAACCATCGTGCGTTTAACATTGATACCTGCCAAAAGTGCGGCTTCTGGATTGCCACCGATAGCGTAAATATAGCGTCCAAAACGGGTTGATCGAGTCATCCAGTGTAAGAAACCCAACACAGCCAGAGCAATGAGGAAAGGAATCGGAATACCGCTTGGAATATTTGTGTTCGGAATAGGGTAGGCGTTCATGACCCAAACAAATGCCGCGATAATTGCCAGCGTTACACCCAATACGGTTACTTCAGCCCAAAGTGGACGGACTTCAAATTCGTGTTTTTGACGACGTAGTCGGTTACTAAGTGCTTGCCAGACAACAAAAATTGCCATTAGCACACCAAAGACAATTGTCCACAACGCACCTATCGAACCACCACCAAGTATCTTAAATTTCTCGTCAAGTTGCGAAATAGTAACATTCGAAACGCTAAATGCGGCGTTACGAAAGATCATCATGCCTGCCAGCGTGACCACAAAAGCAGGCACACTCCAGTAAGCTGCCATATAACCGTTAAACGCACCAATCAGAACACCAACAGCAATCCCAATCAGGGTTGCAATCACCCAATTAATTCCCAAACCAGGTAGGTTTTCGACCACAGGGGCTTGACCGACTGCCATAAGCATGGCAGTAAACCCCAGTACACTGCCCACTGCCAAATCAATTTGTCTGGCAGTAATGACCAGTACCATACCACCAACCATAATGCCAACCACCGCAGTCTGAACAGCTAAAAACCAGAGGTTACGCGCTGATAGGAAAGTTCCCTGACTCCAAATTTGAAATAAAATCCAGACCCCCACCAGCGCCACCAGCATCGTGATCAGTTGAATGTCAACTCCCAGACTTTGCAGCAGCGAACGACGAACAACTGGTGCTTGGTTCGTTTGTACGTTTTGCATAAATTTTGTACCTCGAGACTATTTTTTGGTTTCAGAATCAAGACGGGTGGGCACACAAAACCGCATGCCCACCCGTGTGTTAAAACAATTTACTTACAAACTGAAAGTTTGGTTACGCCAGCACAAAGAACTTCTTTCTTGATCCAACCAGCATCAAGTACCTTTTTAAGGTTGTTCTTGGTGATACCGATTGGCTTAAGTAAGGTTGAGTTCATAGCAACCTTCTTTGGACCGTCTTTGAAGACTTTCGTACCTTTGACTTTGTTGAGAGCAGTGCCTTTGGCAAGTGAAACAGCAATCTCGCCTGCGGCTTTACCCAAAGCGCGTGAATCTTTCCAAACGCTAACGGTTTGTGTTCCCAATGCCACACGGTTCAGTGCGCCTTGGTCGCCATCTTGACCTGAAACAGGTACTTTACCAGCCAAGCCAACTGCGGCAAGAGCAGCGATAGCGCCGCCTGCCATACCGTCATTGGATGACATGACAACATCAACTTTGTTGTTGAGTTTGGTTAGGATTTGTTCCATGTTGCGTTGGGCATTTTCTGGCTTCCAACCTTCGGTTGCTTGGATCGCTGCAACACGGATGTCGCCGCTTTTAATCAAAGGCTCGAGGATTTCGCGTTGACCACCATAAACAAATTCTGCGTTGGCATCGCCTGGGTCGCCTTTGATAAAGACAAAATCGCCACTGGCTTTGACCTTCTTGATTTCACGCGCCATGATACGACCGACTTCAACGTTATCGAATGTCAGGTAGTAAGCGTATGGGTTCTCGACCAAACGGTCGTAGGCAACGACTGGAATTTTTGCAGCTTTGGCAGCTTCGATGGCTGGTCCAATTGCATCCTTGTCCTGTGCAAGCAAAATAATTGCTTTTGCACCTTTGGTAATCAAGGTGTTCACGTCATTGATTTGCTTTTCGCTCGAGGATTGTGCGTCGGTACTGACGTAGGTTGCGCCTGCTTTCTCGAGTGCGCCTTTGATGGCGGCTTCGTCTGTCTTCCAACGTTCTTCTTGGAAGTTGCTCCAGCTAACGCCAACAATCATTCCGCCTTGTGCGCCTGCGCTCGAGTTGAGCGCCATGAAAGAACCAGAGAGCAAGCTCGCTGAGAGAAGACCAATCGCGCCAATTTGCCATTTCTTCATACAAC
>JANMUC010000787.1:0-4348 GCA_031391225.1 Deinococcales bacterium | reverse complement strand
CTGGTTAATCCCTGCATGGCTTTCTCGATCCCGTCCATCAGTAGGGTCCGCATTCCGCTTTTGGTTCTGGCGACTTCCTTGATTTCGGTGCTGGTTTTACCAGCAATAATGGCGTTACGCACGTCGTCGTTGACGATCATCAGTTCATGAATCGCCATCCGTCCTTTGTACCCCGAGTTGCCGCACTTGTCGCAACCCGCGCCCTTGTACAGTTTCGCGCCCTTCAGTTCGTCTTCGGTCACCCCCAAACGACGCAGAACATCGGGGTCGGCTGCCATCTCGGTTTTGCAATCCTTACAAATTTTACGCACCAGGCGCTGCGCCAACACACCGACCAAAGCGGCAGAAATGTTGAAGGTTTCGACGCCCATTTCCTCGAGCCTCACCACCGCACCGGCGGCATCGTTGGTGTGAAGCGTTCCAATCACCAAGTGACCTGTCAGCGCGGCTTCGACGGCAATTTTGGCGGTTTCGGTGTCCCGAATTTCACCAACCATAATAATGTCTGGGTCTTGACGCAAAAAAGACCGCAATGCCCTGGCGAAGGTCATGCCTGCGGCATTGTTGACCTGAGACTGGTTGATGCCAGGAATTTCGTACTCGATTGGGTCTTCAATGGTTGAAACATTCACATCGGGACGCGCAATTCGTTTGAGCGTGGCAAAGGTGCTGTACGACTTGCCAGAACCCGTCGGACCGGTCACCAAGAAAATACCGTATGGTTTTTCGATCAAGTCGGCGTAGACGCCCATGTTGTAATCGCTAAAGCCGAGTTGTTCAATTTCGGGAATGTTGCTGGCTTTTTGCAAAATACGCATCACGATCTTTTCGCCAAAGCGCACGGGCAGCGTGCTGGTACGCAAATCGGTGGCAATGTTACGGCTGCGAAATTGAATACGTCCGTCTTGAGGCACGCGGCGCTCGGCAATATCGAGTTGCGCCATGATTTTGATACGCGCCGCCAGGCTGTTGGCGGCGGCTTTGGGCAATTCCATGTACTTTCGCAGCGAACCATCGACCCGAATCCGCACGGTGACACTGGTTTCGCCCGGTTCGATGTGAATGTCCGACGCCTCCGCCAGAATTGCCTCGCGGATGATGTTGTCCACGGTGCGCACAATCGCGTTGTCATCTAAGCTCGAGTCTGCGATGGTATCTTCTTTGTCGTTGCGCCCCATTGCCGACAATTCTTTGTTTAGCGCGTCAACGTCTGTGCCGGTAGCATAATAACGGTCAATCAATTTTTGGATGTCTTTTTCGGTGGCAACGGCAGGTTTGATCTCGCGCCCAGTCATTAAACGCAAATCGTCAAGCGCGAAAACATTGCGCGGGTCTTTCATCAAAACGATCAAAACGTTGCCCTCGAGCTTGTACGGAAACAGGGTGTAGCGCCGCGCCTGAGCCTCAGGAATCAGCGGCAGGGCGCTGGGATCGGCGGGTTTGGCGCTGGGGTCAATAAAGTCGTAACCCAGTTGCACCGCCAAACTTTTGGACAGCATTTCGGGCGACAACTTGCCCGACTGCACCAGCGTATCTTCGAGCCGCCCACCACCTTTGCGCTGCTTATCGAGGGCTTTATCAACCTCTTCGTTGGTGACAAACCCCATTTCGATCAGCACTTCGCCCAAAGGCTTGGAACGTCCTGATTTGCGTTGGACTTTTAACGCCTCTGCCAGTTGTTCACGGTTGACCTTGCCGCTGGTCACCAGCGCCTCACCCAAACGACCTTTTTGGGCGTATATTCGTTCGACCAGTGCCTCGAGTTCGCTCGGGGCGATCATCATGAATTTGACGGGTTTGGTGAACAAATTTTGAATTTCGGCATGGCGCTTCAAATCGGTGGTGGCAATCACGATCTCGTGACCGTCGGCACGAACTGGCACGGCTTGCAGTTTTACCGCGTCCGCACGCAACAACAAGCTCGAAACTTCATCAGGAATCTCAAGTTTGCCGGTATCTTCAATAAAAGGCATGCTGTTTTGTTCGGCGAGCGTGCGGAACAAATCGTTTTCTTTTAAAACCCCCAAGCCCATCAAGATTTTGCCAATTTGATCGCCGCCAGGTTCTTGTTGCGCCAGCGCATCTTCGAGCTGGCTTTCGGTGACAAAACCTTGGGAGATCAAACGCCGTCCGAGCCGTTCCATTTCGGGGTTGGCAATCTTGTTTAAATCTGGGATTTCCAAACCCAGTTCGGGGTAATAGGTCGCAATCGCCCAGCGCATCTGGTCACGAAGCGCTTGGTACGGAATCACCACAAAACCCGTGGCGTCCTCAATGCCTTCGACCGCCATGGTGTTTAGCGGGTCAACGAATGCCACACTCAGTTTGTCATCGTCGAGTTTGAAAGGAAACGCCTGCAATTCGGTGGCTTTTTCGCCCTCGATTAACGCCGTGACTTCGGGCATTGGTTTTTGCTCGAGCGCCAGCAAGTTGACGAGCGGGTACGAGAGTTCGTCCTCGATGGCTTGAGCGATTTTGCGTTCGGTGACCGTTCCAGATTCGATCAAAATGTCCGAAAGTCGTCCGCCAATTTCGCCGTGCCGCTCGATGGCTTTTTGCATGTCAGTGTCGCTGATAAAACCCAGTTGCAATAAAATCGCGCCAAGACGACGATCCCCGATTGGTAATGCTGGCATGTCTAGCCTCCTGTAGCCTTGACCCCATTTTTAAAACAGTTCCTGCTTTGTACAATCACACCATTATGCGCCAAAAATCGATTTGAAATGGGAAATTTCCGCAGCTTTGAACTTTCTGCGTGTTAGGAATTGAGCTCTTTTCAAGTGTACCCTAGCAAATTTGCCAGCCTCACGTCAAAAACACAGTTTAGATTTTTAGAGCTTGGTGGTCGGCGAGCATGCAACGGTCTTGCACCATTTCAATGCCCGCCGCCATGACCGCCTTGGCAAAATTCGCGTTTCGAATGCCTTGCTGCAACCAAACAAGCTTGGGCGCTGGCTGCATGGCGAACAAGTCCCGCAAGTGAGCCTCGAGCAAATCTGGACGGCGAAAAACATCGACCACGTCCACAGGTTCGTCAATTTCGGATAAACTGGCACGCACGCGCTCACCAAACAGTTTCACCGAACCACGGCTGAGTTCTGGATTGACCCCAATAATTCTGTACCCATGCGTGAACAAATAATCTGGCACGTAAAACCCAGGTTTTTTCGCGTCGCTCGAGATGCCCAAAACTGCAATCGTCTTGGCGGTTTGCAAGATTTCCGTAATTTCTGCCGAAGTGGTTCGTTCAATCATGATTTCACCGTTTTCCCAAAAGCTCGAGTGCCAAAGTACACCAACGCGATTAAAGCCACCAATGCCAGCAATCCAAAAACGGGGCTGACATCGCCTCCCGCTTTACCCGTCGTGACCAAAAATTCGAGATCACTGCTTGCCACAGTGTTTTTTGCCACCGCGCTCTCAATGCCCGTCAAATCCGATGCTGCCGACCAAATTTTCGTTCCCTCAAACAAACGCACCGTAATAATATGCGCCCCGGGAAACTCGAGCTTTAACTTGGTGCTCCAGACATTCCCATTTTGCTTTAACGGAAAATCGCCCAACGCCCGCCCGCCGCGCGTGATGTTCAAACTCGCCTGGTTGATGTTGGCAATGTCGGTGGTGACGCTGGCTGAGATGGTTGTTTTGGCTTGCACCACCAAACCACGGTCATCATTGATGCCAGAGCGAAACGCCAGCTTTCCAGATGCCGCCATGCTGCTCGAGCACCACAAAAAAATCAGTAAAACAAAAAATCTCAAACTTCACTCTCTTCCACAACTGGTGCGACAATCACCTCTGGGGTTTGGGTCACCTCGGGCAGACCCGCCTCGCGCACACGATGCTTAAACAGTTTTGCCATTTTTTGGTATGTCGGATGTCCCTTCAAGGCTGGTATGCCGACCGCTTGAATCACAGGCGCGTCCAAATCGCCCAAATCCAAACCGAACGCCTCGAGCGGTGCGGCATCCTCGAGCACGTCAATGCTGGTGATTGCCAACCCCGTGCCTTCAGTCTCGAGCCAGGGAGCAAAATCGCTGTCCTCGGGTGGCGCAGATTCGAGTGGCACTGACTCGAGTTCGAGACTGGTTTGAATCGGCATCTCGAGCAACTGTACATCATTGCTCTCGAGCAGCATGGGTTCGGGGTCGGGTTCGGAAGGAGAAAGCTCAAACAAATTCGGTTCTGGATTTAACACCCCAAGCGCTTCAAACTCGAGCGTCGCCGGAATACTCGAGTGCGTGACCGTGATCGTGCCGCCTTCAACAAAAACTGGTGTGACCCGTTGCGTGATGACTTGAGGCAGGCTTTCAGGTTCAAGCTGCACCCGTGCAGGCTCAAGCACTAC
>JANMUC010000163.1:0-3940 GCA_031391225.1 Deinococcales bacterium | reverse complement strand
CTGTGCAAGTTTTTTGACACGTCAGTTGCACAATCGAACGGTGGTCTTGGGTGGGTAAGACCACTTGACCAGGGCGCACCACCAAACCCGATGCAAGGTTGCGCGAACCAATGCTGTGACTCGAGACACCCGAGAACAGTTTGCTTGGCACAAGTTTGTTTGCTTGAACAGCGTAACGCGACAGAACTCCACCAATATGTGGTGTGCCAACCGCATAAATCTCGCCCGAACCAACAAGTGGATTTAACCAACGGTTTGCTTGCCCAAAATCAGGACCAACCATAAGCTCGAGCTTATTGTTCTCGAGACTGACCAAAGCCAGTGCCGCGCCACCCGTAGGACTTGAACGAACCACTGCCAGTTTATGCTTGCCATTGATGGTGACGGGTCGTGCCATCAAATCCTCGAAGACGAACGGTGCAGGCAATTCTAAACGCCAACGTTCTGCAAGCGAATGACGTTCAAAAGCCACAATCGCCGTTGGCTCGAGCGCATCACCAAGCACACCATGTCGGTAACGACTGCCATTGGGTTTGACCAGCATCACAACTTCAGCATCATCGTCGCCTTCAAGATCGGCAAAGCCGACAAAACCATCTTGTAAGGCATCAACTTTCGCTCGAGCAGTGATCTGCCAGGCGTTGCCACTCGATTCAAGCCGAAGTAGATCACCCGTTTCTGAGACGGCGATTACACCCGCAGGCAATGCCAGCACGCCAGCACGCCTTGAAAGTTTTGCCCCGCTACTCGAGGTTACTTTTCCAGCGTCAAGCACCCGCAATTCGCCATCCAAGCCAATCCCATGCAGCCTAGAAAACGCAAACGAAATTGGTGCATCGGCACTCCAGCCACCCGAGACAGTGGTGACACTCGAGCCTGAAACTGAAACCAAATTATTGTTCTCAAGCAGTGCAAATACTCGAGTGCCATCAGCCGCAAGCCAATTTGCAGTTGCTGGTAAGGTTACAGTACGCATGGTGCTCGAAGTCGCATGAGCGCTGGTCAAACCGAGCAAAAGTAAGCCGCCGAGAACAAATCGTTTCAACATGCTTTAAGGTACGCCATTCAAAGTTATGAAGTTCAAGTTGTCAGTTTATACTTCTTCCATGACCACCGACGAATTCCGCACGCTCGGTCACGAACTGATTGACTTCGTTGCCAATTACCGTGACCAAATCGAAACACTGCCCGTTGTCTCGAGCCTTAAACCTGGCGAAGTTCAAGCACAGTTTGCAGTCAGCGCCCCCGAAAAAGGCGATCATCTCGAGGGTTTGGTCAGCGATCTCGAGAAACTCAAACCCGCGCTGACAAACTTTCAACACCCGCGTTATTTTGCGTACTTCCCAGCCAACTCGAGCTTAGAGGGCGTGCTGGGTGATCTGGTCAGTTCTGGTTTGGGTCAACTCGGTTTGAACTGGCAATCCAGCCCGTTACTGACCGAACTCGAGGAGGTCATGACCGATTGGATGCGCCAAGCGTTGGGACTTTCACCCGTTTGGCAGGGCGTGATTCAAGACACCGCCTCGAGCACCAGCCTGTTGGCATTGCTTTGCGCTCGAGAAAGAACGTCCGATTACAGCCTCAACCGAGGCGGAATTCAAGCCGAAGCCAAACGTTTGATTGTTTACACCTCGAGCCAAGCGCACTCGAGCATCGAAAAAGCAGTTTTGCTGGCAGGATTTGGACGTGAAAACCTGCGCAGTATTGCCGTGGACGCAAACTTCGCCATGATCCCAGAGGCGCTCGAGGAAGCCATCAAAATAGACCTCGAGCTTGGGAATTTACCTTGCGCGATTGTGGCTTCCGTTGGCACGACCACCAGCACCGCCATTGACCCCGTAATGCCAATCTCGAGCATCGCCGCGAAATACGGTGTTTGGTTGCACGTGGACGCGGCAATGGCGGGCAGTGCCATGATCGTTCCTGAATGCCGAAGTTTATGGGCGGGGGTTGAAAACTCAGATTCGATTGTCCTCAACCCGCACAAATGGCTTGGTGCGACCTTTGACTGCACACTTTACTACGTGCGGGACAGCCAGCATCTGATTCGCGTCATGAGCACCAACCCGAGTTACTTGCAAACTTCGCAAGACGGGCAAGCCAAAAATTACCGCGATTGGGGTATTCCCCTTGGGCGTCGCGCCAGGGCTTTCAAACTCTGGTTTTTGATTCGCAGCGTCGGACTCGAGGGATTACGTGCAAGATTGCGGCGCGACATGGCAAATGCGCAGTGGCTTGCCGCGCAAGTTGATGCCGCGCCAAACTGGGTTCGGCTCGCGCCTGTGCCACTGCAAACCGTCTGCGTGCGTCACGAACCCGCAGGACTTTCGGGCGAAGCGCTCGAGAAACATACGTCCTCTTGGGTCGAACGCATCAACCAATCGGGATTCGCGTACCTCACGCCTTCAAAACTCGAGGGACGTTGGATGGTACGCGTCAGCATTGGCGCAATGCCCACCGAACTCGAGCATGTGCAAGCGCTTTGGGAGAGGATGAAACTCGAGGTTGAAAACGGGTAAACTGCGCTTATGAGTGAAGCCATCAGCGATGCGGAAATGCAGCACCTGAAAAAACTAGCCCGACTCGAGATGAGCGACGCGGAAACGGAACGCGCCAAAACCGAGATCAACAAGATTCTGGGGTCATTCGATCAATTGCAAAAACTGAATCTCGAGGGACTGCCCGAAATGCCGCGCCCTGTGGCGTTGGTGAATGTCTTGCGCGAAGATGTTCCCGAGGCTGCCATGTCGCAAGCGGAGGCACTGGCGGTTGGTGTGGAAGTAAATGATGGGTTTTTTCAAGTGCCACGGACGGTTGAATAGAATCTCACTGTAAGGTCTCAAAATCGAGCAATCTAAGGTGGTGAAGAATGCCGACAGAAGAACTTAAGTTATCGCAAGTAGAATCGTACTTTACACAAGCTCGAGAACAGCTTGAACAGTTGGCACTGTCTTGTCAATCTAAACCAGAAATGAGTACCGCAAGGGTTAGTTTTTCTTTGCGTGATCTGTATCTAACTTCAGGATTTCTGATGGACTTATCGTTGTCAATTTATGATCCAAACGATAATCTAGTCGTTTGGAAAACAATCTGTAATTTTGATACTTTATGGGAAATTGAATCCGAGATTTTTATTCGCAGAGATGACAGGCGTGAGTTTGAAAAAATCGTATCTTTTCCCAATAAAAAAGTGGTTACGAAAAAGGAACTGATGGACGAACTCAACAAGGTCATTGCAGACATCAAAACCAGCATCGAATCTCGAGATATTTCAAGCTGGGTTGAGCTTTCCAAAACTTAAATCTCGAGATTGTATTTTTAACGGTGAATCACGGTTTCCATCAC
Source organism: Deinococcales bacterium (assembly GCA_031391225.1). GTDB lineage: Bacteria > Deinococcota > Deinococci > Deinococcales > JAAFIG01 > JANXTZ01. Next base: position 595 of record JANMUC010000163.1, on the reverse strand, counting down.
TGGGGCATCGTCGTTTGGCACAAATGACACACGCAATTGACAATCCAAAGCTTCGGCAATTCGAGCCAGTGTTCCCAATTGAACATTTCCATCCGAATTTTCAATGCTTAAAAGTTGCGTGTGCGCCATTCCTGCTTTGCTGGCGACACTTCGCAAACTGGCTTTGCGGGTTGCTCGAGCGGTCACCAATAAGCCCTTGAGTGAGGCTGTTGTTACAATTTCATTGACCAAGTTTTCGGCTTGATTTACGGCTTTTAAGCTCTCGAGTTCTCGGGCGCGTGGTTTGAGTGGTTTGAGTGGTTTGATCGGCTCGTTCGGATTGAGGGTTGCGAGTTCGGCAAGTGCATCTTGTGGGTTCATCCAGGGTGTAACGGCTTTTCGGTTGCGTGGGTTATTCATGTTGACCTCTTGGTTCGTCTTGTTGCTTTGGTGATAGGGAAAATCTCGAGGTTTTTGCGCCATGCAAGTGCGATGAGTGCAGTACGTTCTAACAGGTGTTGTGTGGGTGTATTGCCACGTTTGGTTTCAGCGGCACAAAGATGAAATTCGTTCTCGTCAGCGCGGTACAGGTAGACTCGCGCACCGCCTGGTTCGC
>JANMUC010000133.1:0-1882 GCA_031391225.1 Deinococcales bacterium | reverse complement strand
CCAGCGCCACCAGAATCAAGAGTTGCGACCACTGTGTGGCGTCCCTAAACAACAACCTCGCATCTTTGACGATCAAATGCCCACTCGCGCCAAATTTTCCAAAGAAATTCTCGATGCCGCTCGCCACCCGAGGGGTCGGGTCTAGCCGCACCCTCGAACTCTCCAGACCGCGCACCCAACCCTCCTGATAGGCTTTGCTGGCAAGCCAACCCGCCACCACCAGCAAAAATGCTGACAAGATTACCAACGGATAAATGCTGCTGGAGAACGAACCTCGAGCGCCGTCCCAGATCACTCGAGACGCCCACGAACTTGGCAGCAAAGGATTGGAGGGCGTACCGAATTGAGTCAGAAATTGCGTAATGGCATTGTCATTGTCCAGGTTGGCAAGGCGTTTGAGCAGTTCTTCAGGTTTTGCCGCCCGAATCACGTACACCAAACTGGCACTGAGGATCACGCCCAAGCCCGTGGCAACCTCCCGGACGCGACCTGCTGGGGCAAAACGCATCAAAATAATAGCAATGCCAGCGCCCAAACCGACGGGCAAGGCATACGCCAGAAGCGCTGAGAGCACCGCGAGCGGATAAAACCAAAACGGCGCATGAAAGAACAAACCAATTGCCAATAGCGGCGGTACGGTCAACAATGAAGGCACGCCCGCCGCACTCAAATACGTCTCGCCAAGCTTAAGCGCAAACACTCGAGAGGTCGGAATCGGTTGCGCCAACAAAAAATTCAGATCATCGCTCGAGTACAAGGTTGTGATTGCCGTGGTGATTGCCGAGAAGGTCACACCCGATGCCAGCACGATTAAGCCAGTCTCGAGCGCCCGTTGCGCCACGCTGCGTCCTACCAAACTGCAAGACTCAGAAAAAATTTTCCCGAAATTACACAAGAAAGTCATGGCGCGGCGCGTTCCCTCGAGTTCGGCGTACACGACCAAAAGCACGACTGACAAGATGATCAAATAACCAATTTTTGGACCCCTGGCGAGTGCATTGTAAAACGCCCGAAATTTCAGGTTCAACAACGAACTCGAGACGTTCGCGTTGCCAGTCAAGTTCGCAGATTTCACCAGTGACATCAAGCCGCTGCCTTCTCTCGGGCATTCTGACGCTCGAGTTCTTCTTCCTCGACCAGCTTAAAGAAAATTCGCTCGAGCGTGTTGCCTTCTACGCCGCTACGTTCTGTCCCCGATTGCTTTTGGAGTTCCTCGAGCGTTCCCTCCGCCAAGATATGCCCACGATCAAGCACCGCGATTCGGTGCGCGACCGCCTCTGCCACAGGCAACGAGTGCGTGGTCAATAACACGGTCTTACCCTTCGCGGCATAACCCGCCAGCAATTCCCGCGCCTGTTTCGCTGCTCGAGGATCAAGTCCAACCATCGGCTCGTCCACAATCAAAACTGGCGGTTCGGGCAACATCGCCACAATAATCGTCAACTTCTGCTTCATGCCGTGCGAATACGTTTCAATCAACTCATTGCCAAAATCTTCCAAACTGAAAAACTCGAGCCATCGTTCAATCTCCGAGTTCGGATTCTCGAGCTTGTGCAATCCCGCGATAAAACGCAGCAACTCGCGCCCAGTTAATTTCGCGTACAAATACGGACGGTCTGGAATATAACCAAACGCGGCTTTGGCTTTCACCGGTTCGCGCCAAACATCAAACCCGCCAACCCGCACCGTTCCCGTACTTGGGCGCGTCAAACCCACCATCGCACGAATGGTCGTGGTTTTGCCCGCGCCGTTCGGTCCAAGCAATCCAAAAACCTCGCCAGGAACAACCTTTAAATCAATTGGGGAAACCGCCTCAACCCGTCCGTACCGTTTCGAGAAATTACTAATCTCAATCATGCCATCAGGTTACGCTCTTCACGCT
>JANMUC010000100.1:0-8815 GCA_031391225.1 Deinococcales bacterium | reverse complement strand
AAGCACGAGGCGACTTTTTGCGGGTCGTTGATGAAATCCCAGACCGCCGCTTTTGCCAGTGGGACTTGTTCTGCTCCGTTGTACTCGAGTTTCATTGATGACACCTCATGGATTTTTTAGATTTTTGAATCTCGAGATAGCAATTGCCCGTCTACCCTCATCCCCAACCCTTCTTGATTCCAAGACGCACCTGCGGGCGGAATCGCTTCTCCCAACATCAGGAGAAGGGAGCTTTATTGCTATTTGTGTGGCTGAAATGGAAGCTCGAGAAACCAAACATCCATTTTGTATGGGAAATCTCAAACCCTCTCCCGCAAGCGGGAGAGGGTGGCGCGTAGCGCCGGGTGAGGGCTTCAAGTGCGATCAATTGATTCAATTTGCTTGTGAGTTGGGGTACTCGAGCATTGAAATTTAATCTGCGGCTTGACCTTCAGCCGCACGAATCGCTGCCCACACTTTTTCACGGGTGAGTGGCATGTCAATGTGCCTCACACCAAGCGGTGAGAGCGCATCAATCACGGCGTTCACGAACGCGGCTGGGCTGCCAACGTTCGGGCTTTCACCAACACTTTTCGCGCCTATGGGGTGGTGCGGGCTTGGGGTGACGGTGTGACCCGTTTCCCAATTGGGTGACTCGAGGCTAGTCGGCACGAGGTAATCGGTGAAGTTGGTGGCAAGGTTGTTGCCTGCCTCGTCGTAAGCAATTTCTTGCATGAAGGCAATGGCGAAACCTTCAGTCAGACCGCCGTGGACTTGTCCTTCAACAATCATTGGGTTGATGATCGTGCCAGCGTCGTCAATCGCCAGGAAGCGACGGACTTTGGTTTCTCCTGTTTCACGGTCAACATCCACCACGGCGACATAAGTCCCGTGCGGGAAGACCATGTTCGGTGGGTCGTAGTACAGCGTTGCCTCGAGTCCCGGTTCGTTGTCGCCAGGGTTTGTGTATGCGGCAAAGGCAACTTCTTTCATGGTGATGCTTTTGCCTGGTGCGCCCATGACCTCGAATTTGTAATCTTTCCACTCGAGATCGCGCTCGTCCACCTCGAGCACGTGCGCGGCAATCTTGCGGGCTTTTTCACGGATTTTACGTGCCGCCAGTGCGAGTGCGCCACCCGCGACTGGGGTGCTGCGGCTGGCGTACGTGCCCAAGCCGTATGGTGCGGTGTCGGTGTCGCCCTCTTCGACCAGGAAGTTTTGCGGGTCAAGCCCGAGTTCTTCGGCAACAATTTGCGCCCAAGTGGTTTCGTGACCCTGCCCTTGGGATTTTGAACCCGTGCGAATAATGCCTGCGCCTGACGGGTGAATGCGAATTTCCGCACCGTCAAACATTTTAATGCCCAGAATATCGAAGTGCTTGCTTGGACCCGCGCCTGTGACTTCGGTGAAGGTGCTGATGCCAATGCCCATCAGTTCGCCTTTGGCGCGTTTTTCGACTTGTTCGGCAAGCAATTCTTTATAACCAATTCGCTCGAGCGCCACGTCCATCGTGTGCTCGTAATCGCCACTGTCGTAGGTAAAATTGAGCGGTGATTTGTACGGGAATTGATCTTTGCGAATAAAGTTTTTGCGGCGCAATTCGGTTGGGTCCATCTTCAGTTCGTCGGCAACAATGTCCATCGCGCGTTCAATCAGGTAGCTGGCTTCGGTCACGCGGAAGCTGCAACGGTAGGCAACGCCGCCTGGTTGTTTATTGGTAAAGTATGCGTCCAAGTTGGCGTAAGCCACCGGAAAATCGTAAGACCCCGAAACAATGCCGAACATACCCGCAGGATACTTGGTTGGGTCGGCGGCGGCATCAAACGCACCGTGATCGGCAACAGTATTGACCTTCAAAGCTGTGAGTTTGCCATCTTTGCTCGCGCCAATTTCGATGTCCATGTGGTAATCGCGGGCGAAGCTCGAGGTGAGATTTTCGGTGCGGGTTTCAATCCATTTAACGGGGCGCTTTAAGACCAGTGCGCCCGCAATCGCGCAGACATAACCTGGATAAACTGGCACCTTGTTACCAAAGCCGCCGCCCAAATCTGGCGAGATAACCCGAATTTTATCTTCGGGAATGCCAAGCACCAAGAACAACGCGGTGCGGTAAACGTGCGGCGCTTGCGAGGTGACGTAAAACTGCAAGCGTCCCATCACATCAAACTCGGCAATGCAGCCGCAAGGCTCGAGCGGCGCGGCATGGCAACGCGGGAAGACCACGTGTTGTTTGACCACGTGATCGCTGGCGGCAAGCGCGGCATCTGTCGCACTCGAGTCGCCGACGTTCCAGTTGTAAATGTGGTTGGTTTTGTTCTCGCGGTCTGGGCGCAAGATCACGTCGTCTTTCATGGCTTTGTACGGAGTGTTGACCACTTCGAGCGGTTCGTAATCGACTTCGACCAGTTCTGCCATGTCATAGGCGGCTTCGCGGGTTTCGGCGTAACAGGCGGCGACCTCTTGGTATTGGTACAAGACCTTGCCTTCTGCCAGCACCATTTGCTTGTCCAAGCCGTGAAACGTCGGCAGCCAGTTGACTTTGTAGGCGTTCAGTTCTGTACTGGTGACGCAAGCCACCGCGCCTGGAACTTTCATGGCGGCGCTCGAGTCAATGCCTTTGATGTTGGCGTGCGGGTACGGGCTGTGAACCAGCGCCATGTACAACTGATCCTTCAGGTTGATGTCGTCAATGTAATTGCCTTTGCCTTGCAAGAAACGCGGGTCTTCTTTGCGTTTCATGCTTTTGCCCATTGCAAATTTTTCGTTGGTTGGTGCGGTCATTGCTGTCCTCCTGGGTGTGATGAGGCTCGAGGGTTTAATTGCAGAACTTCGACTCGAGTTTTAATCGTCTGCGGCTGCTGGGATGGCTTGGCTCATCACACCTGCGGCTTGTTGTACGGATTTGACGATGTTGTTGTATCCCGTGCAACGGCACAGGTTGCCCGAAAGCCCTTCGCGGATTTCATGCTCGGTTGGGTTTGGGTTGTGCTTTAAGAGCGCCACGCTGGTCATCAACATGCCCGGTGTGCAATACCCGCACTGCAAACCGTGTTGATCCCAGAAGGCTTGTTGCAGTGGATGCAATACCCCACCTGGTGCAAGCGATTCGACGGTGGTGACTTCGTGCCCGTGCGCCATTGCAGCGAACATGGTGCAAGATTTCACGGGTTTATCGCCATCCAACAAAACTGTGCAAACACCGCAACTCGAGGAATCACAGCCGACGTGTGTGCCAGTTAAACCAGCCTGTTCACGAATAAAATGCACCAGCAACGTCCGAGATTCGACGGTGGCGGTGACTTGCTTGCCATTGATTTTGATGCTGACCGGAATCTCGTTCATGCGTTCACCCCAAGACGTTGCAAAGCTTCGGTGATGCCACGACCCACCAATACCCTGGTCATGTCTTTCTTGTATTCGGCACTGCCGCGTTGATCGGCGTTTGGACTGGCAATTTTTGGTGCTTCGGCAGCCGCCGCTTTAATCAACTCGAGGGTCGGCTTTTGCCCGACCAACATGGCTTCGGCAGCTGCGACGCGCATGGCAATTGGACCAGCAGCCGTGATCGCAATACCCGCTTGACGAATTGTGCCATCAGAATTCAGGCTGATTTGCACGGCTGCGGCGCAGGTCGCATAATCGCCAACTTTGCGTTCAATTTTTTGGTACGAACCTTGGGTGTGAGCGTCAGGAATTGGGATTTTCAACTCGAGCGCCATCTCCCCTTCTTCAACGGCGGTGGTGTACGAATCCACCAGGAATTGATCAATTGGCACTTCGCGCAAACCATTCTTGCCACGCACGACCATCACAGCCCTGGAAGCCAAACTGGTCGCAGTCCAGTCGCCAGCAGGGTCGTTGTGACACACGCTGCCAACCACTGTTCCCATGTGGCGCACAATCGGGTCGGCTACAACTTTAGAAACCGCAGTAATCAAGCTGTAACGCTCGAGAATCCAAGGCGCAAACTCGAGTGCAGCATCGCGGGTGGTCGCACCAATGCGCAAGAAACCATTCTCTTCTTTTAAAAACTCGAGTTCTTTGATTGGGTTGATGTCTACCAGAACCGCAGGTCGGGCGAGACGATAACGCATTGCAGGAATCAGGCTTTGACCTCCTGCCAAGACTCGAGCCTCAGAGCCGTGCTGTTGAAGGGCGGCGAACGCCTCGTCGGGAGAATGGGTGCGAAGATACTCGAAACTGGCTGGGAACATTAAGCACGCTCCTATCTTGAATTTTGACAATCTGTAGAGCGAGCAAAACGGTATCCACTCGAGATGGTCAAGTACAACCTAAACCACACGCAAATAACTCCGCAACTGAAGCTTTTTTAGAGCCAAAGCCCTCGTTTGATTGGAAGTGTGTACACTATATACAGGTTTTGAGGAAGGACGCAACATCTGCGACTTTCAGTTATTGAGATGAAATGGGCGTGAAGCTTTGGTTTTCAGGAAAGACTGTATTCTTCTGCTACACTGCTCCTCCTCAGCTCCAAATAGGACCGCTTCAAGAGCAGATTCTTCAAAACACTTCCATTTTCATTTTGAAATTTACTGCCAAATTCAACCCTCGCCCAATCGCAATACAGAAACATTCTGGAGCTATACGTCGTGACCATCACTGCTCAATCCAACCCAAGCACACGCGTTCGGAGTGTCGAACGCCTACACGAAGACCTGCGGACACGGATCCTCAATGGCACTTTGCCACCAGGCAGCGTGCTTTCACAAGTGATTTTGGCTCGAGAATTTGGTGTCAGCCGAACGCCCTTGCGTGAAGCCATGCGCCGCCTCGAATCTGAAGGTTTAATCGAATCAGAACAAAATCTTCGCGCTCGAGTGCGGCTGATTGCCCCCGAAGAACTTGATGTGATTTTGACCGAACGCATTTTAATCGAAACCACGGGCATTAAACTGAGCGTCCCAAGATTTAATGAAGATGACTTGAACGAACTACACCTGCATTACGCTGCCATGCGGATCAAACTCGAGAAATCAGATTTTATCAGTTGGGAAGATTCGTACCGCGATTTTCACCGAGTGCTTTTTAAGTACGCCAGCCAAAAATTATCTGATTGCATCGAAACCCAAATCGAACGCGCCGAACGTCACCGTCGCTTGTGGATACCCAAACCATTCTCGAGCCAAAATTTCAAAACAGAGTTTGAACCGATTCTTGAATCATGCGTGTTGCGTGACGCCGACGGCGCGGTGCGTCGGGTGGCTCGCAAGCTGGCACACACCGCGCTTCGAGTTCTTGCCCAAGCCAGTCCTGAATACGAACCGCACGTGATTCGTGCCGCACTGACCATTTTACGAGCCGATAAACCCGAAAAACCTGGTTCTGGAGTCACTCGGGGCAACCCATGAACCCCCCTCGAGTGACCGCCATTGTCATGGCAGCAGGTGCTTCCAGCCGAATGGGAGCGCACAAACTGTTAATTGAGTTAAACAATGAAAGCCTGGTGCGCCGTGTCGTGAGGCAGATTTTAGCGGTGCAAGGTTTTTTTGAAGTGCTGGTCGTGACCGGACGCGAACCTGAAAACATTCAAGCCGCATTGACTGGTCTTAACGTGCGGTTCGTGCAAAATGACGCGTATCTCGAGGGGATTGGAACTTCATTTCGCGCTGCCACCAGCGTCCTCGAGCCTGACACCAACGGCGCAATGTTCGCGCTGGCGGATCAAGTCTTTGTCAGCACCGACTTGTACCAAAAATTGCTCGAGACTTTTATTGCCTCCAACCTCGAGCAACCCCGCATTGTCGCCGCGCAATACCCAACCGACGAGGGTTTGGTGATTGCCCCGCCGCACATTTTCAGCCAGCATTTTTTTGAAGTCATTGGCACCCAAGGACACGGTGCAAAACCCCTGATCGAAAAGCATAAAACCCAAACCACGCTGCTCGAGTTTCCTGAAACAGCCTTGTTTGATATTGATGAACCTGGTGATCTCGAGAAAGCCAGATTGATGTTAAACACGTAGGGGATGGTCTGAGACCATCCCCTACGAATTGTTGGCTTATTTGATCGTACCGAAAACGTTGTTGCTATTCCCATTGTTTTATGTTTTTGATATTCGACTGAGCATAACTGAATACCACCAATCATTCCCCATTGGGTTGTAGATACTCGAGCAACCACAGAATGTTTCTGACTTGTGAAACGTCATGAAGCAATGTTGTTCTGAATTCACTTGAGATACTTCTTGAAAGCCACGGTCAAGCAAGTAGCGCAATACTTGAGCATCAAATTCCGCTTTGTTTTTGCAACTGAAGTTCAGGATTTCATGATCGGCGGATGTGCTCAAACCCATAAGGCGAAGTTGTTCAGGAAACATCTGCGCTTCAATCAGGTGAACTTCAAAAAAATCTGCAAAAAATGGTCGTGGCATATGATTAAACATTATTTTCTCAGGCTTCGATACTTACTGATTAAAGCATTGGTCGAACTGTCATGCTCGAGTTTTGGTTCGGTGCTGCTGGTAAGTTCGGATTCGATTTTTTGCGCCAAAACTTTGCCCAGTTCCACACCCCATTGGTCAAACGAGTTGATGTCCCAAATTGCGCCTTGAACAAAAACCTTGTGCTCGTACAGGGCAATCAGTGCGCCCAGACAGTGCGGGGTCAGTTTTTCGGCAAGAAGCGTATTACTTGGGCGGTTGCCGTCAAAAACCCTGTGGGCAACAAGTTCGGATTTAACGCCATCTCGAGCGACTTCCTCGGCGGTTTTACCGAATGCCAGCGCTTGGGTTTGAGCGAAAACATTCGCCATCAAAATATCGTGATGAGGCTCGAGATTGTTGAGGCTTTTCATAAAACCAATAAAGTCGCAGGGAATCAATTTTGTGCCCTGATGAATCAACTGGTAAAAGGCATGTTGTCCGTTCGTGCCTGGCTGTCCCCAGATCACAGGACCCGTTTGGTAATTGACGGTTTCTCCCTCGAGCGTGATGTGTTTGCCGTTACTTTCCATGTCGAGTTGTTGCAGGTAAGCGCTGAAGTAGGTCAGGTAATGGTCGTAAGGCAGCACGGCGAGGCTCTGGGCGTCAAAGAAATTGTTGTACCACAAGCCCAGCAGCGCCATCATCACAGGCATGTTTTGCTCGAGTGGCGCGGTTCTGAAGTGCGTGTCCATGTCGTGAAAACCGGAAAGCATCTGCGTGAAATTTTCTTGTCCAATGGCGATCATCAGCGACAAGCCCACCGCAGAATCCATCGAGTAACGCCCGCCGACCCAATCCCAGAAACCGAACATGTTGGCGGTATCAATGCCGAACTTGGCGACTTCCGCAGCATTGGTGGACACCGCCACAAAGTGCCGTGCCACTGCCGCGTCATCGCTCAAACTCTTCAAGCACCAAGCCCTGGCAGAATTGGCGTTGGTCATCGTCTCGAGGGTGGTGAAGGTTTTGGAACAAACGATAAACAGGGTTTCTTCAGGATTTAAATTCCTGGTCGCCTCTACAAAATCCGTGCCGTCCACGTTGGAAACAAAGCGGCACTCGAGGTTGCGATCACTGTAAAAACCTAATGCTTTGTACGCCATGACCGGACCCAAGTCGCTGCCGCCAATGCCAATGTTGACAATGGTTTTGATGCGTTTGCCGGTAAAGCCAAGCCATGCGCCAGTGCGGATTTGATCGGCAAAAACCGCCATTTTATCCAGCACCGCGTGAACTTCCTCGACAACATTTATACCGTCAACCAATACGCTCGAGTCTTTTGGGGCGCGAAGTGCGGTGTGAAGTACGGCACGATTTTCGGTAATATTAATCTTTTCACCCGCGAACATGGCGTTTATTTTTGCGCTTAAACCCGCGTCTTTTGCCAACTCGAGCAGCAATGAAAAGGTTTGGTCGTTGACACGGTTTTTCGAGTAATCCAAGTACAAACCCACAGCACTGATTGTCAAACGCGTTCCTCGAGTTGGGTCACTGGCAAATAAGTCGCGCAAGTGAACGTTTTTAAAATCGCTAAAGTGATGCTCGAGCGCCTGCCAGGTGGCGCGATTGGTCAGTGATGTCATGGGTTTGCTCCTCTGCTCGAGTCTAGAGGTTGTCTGTGAAAAATCCCAGTTGGATGTCTATCCCAAAATTGTTTTGTGTGTTTAATGCGTAGGGGATAGTTTGAGACCATCCCCTACAGATCATCTTGGTCGCGTTTTAAGCCGAGCAACAGAGCAACAATTTCTTCTGGGTTTAAAACGGCGTCCACAATGCCAAGCCCTATGGCGGCATTGGGCATACTGAAAATCACACTCGAGTTTTTGTCTTGGGCAATCACTGTGCCACCTACGTTTTTCAACTCTTGTAAACCCTGCGCCGCATCGCTGCCCATTCCTGTTAGCACAATGCCCAGCGCACTCGAGCCAAATTCGCTGGCAAGAGAACGAAACAGGACTGTGCCCGATGGTCTGTGACCGCTGACTGGAGGCTCGAGGCTGGAGGTCAAAATCCCATTTTTGATGGTCAAATGGGTTTCTGATGCGATGGTGATACCTGGCTCGAGTTTCCTGCCAGCTTGGGCGAGACGAACTGGGATTTGGCAGAGTGGTTTAAGCCAATCAACCAGACTTTGGGCAAAACCTGCGGCAATGTGTTGCACCACTAAAATTGGGATTTTAAAGTCGTGCGGCAGTTGAATCAGCATTTGCTCTAAGATGGCGGGTCCGCCGGTGCTGGCGGCAATGCCAATGATTTGAATGTTCTCGGGTGGTGTGAATATGGTTGGAATGCTGGGCTTGAGAACCGCTCGAGGTTTTTCAACGTTTAGCAAAGGGGGTTCTGGCTTGTGGCGTCCCTTGATCCGAATTTTGGACAAGCCTTTGACCATGCGCA
>JANMUC010000081.1:0-2523 GCA_031391225.1 Deinococcales bacterium | reverse complement strand
AACATTTTCATTTGTTCTGGGGTGGTGTTTTGGGCTTCGTCGAGGATAATGAACGCATCGTTTAAAGTGTTGTGCGTCAAAATATAATCATCAGTCACGTACAGATGGTCTGGTGCGGCAACCCGAATGCACTGCATTTGGCTGCGACCTTCAGCTTCGATGCTCGAGACAAAGCGCATTGGACGACCCGCGCCGTGTTCGATCACTTGAATAGCTTTACGCTCGAGTTTAAAGGGCTTCATGCCTTTTGGAAGACGAATCTCGAGTATAAACGCGTCTGAACGGTAAGGAATGTCTCGTCCTTTGGCGTGACCTGGTTTGCGACCTTCGGCAGATCGAGTGCGGGTGTAAGCCACACCTCCAAGTGAGCGTACCAAGTTAATCACATCATCACGAAGCTTTTCTGATGTTGTTACGTATTGCACACGGCAAGTTCTGCCAGTTTGGGAGCAGGCATTTCCGTCGGTGTCGAGCAAGCCCTGCAAGACTGCCAGTCGGACTTCACTGGTGTTGTTCAAATACAATTCAGGAATAAACTTGGTGCTCGAGCGCGTTCCCTCGAGTTTGAGTTCTCGTAGAGCAAGTGTTAAAGGATTGTGGACGATCACTCCACCGCGTCCACCTTTGGCGTATTTGAGGGTGTAATCATAGCCACTCTTAAACACAGGTTGAACTTCGAGCGGCATAAGGGCATTCTCGAGTGCCAAAACCAATTCTGGATCGTTGCTGGCAAAGCTTGGCGTGGTACTGCCTGTAATGCAGCCATCACCTAGCAACAAACCAACAGCATAAGGGTCAAGCGGAACGTCTCGAGCTGCGAATTCAACTGGAGCTGACAATAGCGGCAACTCGTAACGGAATTGATGAGCGCTTTTCAGATTCCCCATCATTTCTTTGGTCTCGAGCGTGCGGGCTGGTTTGCCACGGCGTTTATCGGATGCTGTTACAACCGTCCACAAATGCTCTTCACAGCACAACGTACTCGAGCCATCGGTCATCGTGATACGGTACGCATCTTTTTCGCCTTGAGGGAAAATTTCGAGCACTTGGGTGGGTTTGCCATTAGACCCAATGACATAATCACCAACCTCGAGCGAACCCATTTCACGCCAACCCAAAGGCGTTAAGACCTTGCTGGTCAGGGGTTGAGCGCGTCCACGCATGAATGCCAGTGGTGCAACCTCAATCGCGCCGCTTGAGAGATAAGACTCAAAGCGTTCGGCATCAATCATGTCAAATAACGCATCGTACAACGGGCGCAAATACGGATCAATTTTGGCTTGCAAATCGCCTGGCAAAAATCCGAGACGCTCGCCTGCTTCGACAGCAGGACGGGTCAGAATAATTCGTTTGACGCGTTTGGCTTTAAATGCCGCCACCGCCATCGCCACCGCCAAATAAGATTTTCCAGTTCCGGCTGGACCGATGCCAAACGTAATATCCGAAGAGTTAATGGCTTCTATGTAGGCTTTTTGCCCTTTGGTTTTTGGGCGAAGTCGTTTTGGAAGCTCCAAGTCTTTGTTTTCAATGTTCGTGTCTTCAAACAGGCTGCCACCGTTGCTGGAGATGATCGCACCACGGTCAATCTCGTCAAGGCTGAATTCGCCGCCCTGACGTACCACGGACAGCAAATCCCGAATCAGGCTTTCGGCAACGCGAATGTCTTCTGGCGTTCCCTCGAGTTTAATCGCGTCACCACGGGCAATGATTTTCGCCCCAAGTTTTTCGCGCAGGCGCTTTAAATTCTTGTCGTTCTCACCGAATAATTCGAGGGCTTCTTCGCTACTTCGAATGCGGATGCTGGCTGTGATGGGTGCAGTTGACGTGATCGTATCCTTTCTTAAAACCAAAACGATTTTTGTACTTTTAAAAGATTAACTCGGGATGCTGGAATCGAAAAGCGGTGTAAGGCTTAATCGCGTCTAGGCATCTCGAGCTATTGAAGTTTGGAGAATAAACGGACTTCATCGGCGGCTGGCTTTTGGTTTGTTCAGTATTTCAGACCAGATAATTCCGCGCACCACATCGTTGGTCGTGCCAAAATGGGTCGATTTTGAAGTGGTGGTGCTGTCTTGCCGTTCAAGTTTGACTTGAATGCTCGAGTTTGTAACGCCTGCATTCGAGTCGGTTATCAGTGTGACGCGTTGCGCCGTCATTTCAGGTGCAAGGCTTGGGGTAATCACGCTCGAACCACCGTTGCTTGGGACAACCACACTTGAGCCACTTTGGTTTCTGGTCATGCTTTTGGCTTGAGAGCGTCTGGTTTGGGTCGCACTGGCACTGTTTGGATTGGGCGGTGGAGCGGTTCGACCCATTTTCTGAGCAAGTTGACCGCGTAAGGCATCTTGAGGGTTCGGTTTTCCAGTTGGTGATTCTTTCATGCCGAGCGCCGCCAATATATCGGCTTGAAAATCTTTTAAACTTTGGTCGGTATTGGCTGTGCTGGGTGAGGGTTTCACAACTGGATCATCTTTAAAAAGACCATCAGGGTGGTCATCCCGACCATCACCGTCGTGATCCTCG
>JANMUC010000061.1:0-4295 GCA_031391225.1 Deinococcales bacterium | reverse complement strand
GTGCCGAACCTCCTGACCATGCGACTGGTTTCTCAGAGTTTGAAGCTCAAGCTTCAAGAAGTTGTCGGTGAAAATACAAGATTTTGACAAGATTGCATTGTCAAGATTTCTTGGACTTTTCTTGGAGCAATCTTGGCAATTGCGCTTAAACTGAAAGCCGTGAACCAAAGCCAGCTTGTGTTGATTGTTGAAGACGAACCCGACATTGCCGATTTGCTCGAGGCGTACTTGCGCCGCGAGCAATTTCGCACTGAACGCGCCAGTGACGGCTCGAGCGCCGTGCGATTGCACCGTGCCGCCCGCCCCGACCTGGTTCTTTTGGATGTGAACCTGCCTGAATTTGATGGTTTTGAAGTACTGCGACAAATCCGAGAAACTGCGCAAACGCCCGTGATCATGCTGACCGCCCTCAGTCAGGATTTGGACAAGTTGCTGGGTCTAAAACTGGGCGCGGACGATTACGTCGTGAAACCCTTCAGTCCGCTCGAGGTGGTGGCTCGAGTCAAAGCGGTCTTGCGCCGTGTGGGATTGCAAGCCGCAACTCAACCACTGCGCCTCTCCAACCTCGAGCTTGACCCTGTCGCCGTTCGGGTACGCGTGGCAGGCAATCCACTCGATATCACCATGACCGAATACCGAATCCTCGAGCATCTGATGCGACACCCAAACCGTGCGTTTACCCGCGCCGAACTGCTTGAAGTTGCGCTGCCCGATTCGGAAGCGCTCGAGCGTGTGATCGACACGCACCTTGGAAACCTGCGCAAGAAACTCGAGCTAGCTGGAATGCCCGACATCATTCAGACCGTGCGCGGCATGGGTTTTCGTTTATGCCTCGAGTGAGAACGTGGTGGCGCTCGATAGGTGTCGATCTTTACAAAACCATGCTTGGCTTGGTGTTGTTCACGGCGCTCTCGGTGTTTGTGGTGCTCGGTTACGCCTGGTCGTTGTACCTCGAGCGAGTCCGTTACTACAGCAACCAAGCGCTTTCAGAGCACTTTCAAATTCCAATCGTTCAGATCGAAAAAGTGCTGCAAGGTGTGGAAACTCGAGCTGAAAATTCGATGAATCTGGCTGAATTGAACGACCTGCGAGGATTGTTGCTGTTCTCCTCGGTGCTGTTGATGATTGTCGTACCAAGCTTGCTGGCGTGGTGGTCTGCCCGACGTTTTGCCCGTCCACTGACGCAACTTTCCCTGGCTGCGCACCGCATGACCACAGGTGATTTTTCGGCGCGTGTTGTCCTCAATAAAAACCTAGAGCGTCGTGAGGATGAAACCATCGTGCTCCTGAAAGACTTCAATTCGATGGCGGCATCGCTCGAGCGTCTCGAGCATGAACGGCGTTACAGTGTCGCCGCCATTGCCCACGAACTCCGCACACCTGTCACAGTCTTGCGTGGACGACTCGAGGGAGTGCGTGACGGGGTGCTTGCCGCCAACCCGCAAGAATTCGAGAAGCTGATCGCACACGCAGATTTACTGTCCAAACTGATTGAGGATTTGCAATTGCTTTCCTTAGCCGAAGCCGGAGAGTTGCGGCTCGAGCGAGAAGATTTTGTCATGCAGGACTTTTTAAAACGCCTTCACGCGGACTATCTGGTTAAAGCCGAACAGCAACAAATTAAATTGCTGCTAAATTTACCAACCGAAGAGGCTCGAGTCAACGGCGATCAACAACGCCTGTATCAAGTCTTTGCAAACTTACTGAATAACGCTTTGCGACACACGCCAGCACATGGCAGCATCAACATTCAACTGTCAGTTCAAGCCAAAACGTTGACGCTCGAGATTCAAGATTCGGGCGCAGGATTTACATCAGAAGCCATGAACCGAGCCTTTGAACGATTTTACCGCAGCTCAGATCGAGGGCGACAACGTGGCGGCAGTGGGTTGGGACTGGCTATCTCGAGGTCACTGGTTGAAGCACATGGTGGAAGAATTGAACTGGTTAAAACCCAATTGGGAGCGTGTGTGCGTGTGACGCTAAATTTAATCTCGAGGAACTAACTTTTGTCGTGGTTGACTTGAGGTTCTAAAGTTCGTAAACTCAACTTGTTTATTCATAACGCGAACATTGAAAATCTTTTGGACAAAACTACTTTGTAAAGAAGTGGTCATGGTTTCAGCGCTTAGCGCCTTAACCAAAGGTGGTACGTTAACCACCAAATTCATCTTGCAATCCGAGGGCGACCTCGTGAAATTGCAAGCCATTGAAGCCCTTGCTTCAACTGCGTCAGCACTGTTAGGTGGAGTTGCCGCAGACATTTTACCCAGACGTCTATTGATGCCGTTCACCAACGGTTTCCTGTTTGTCATCGCAATTGCTTTGGCATTTAGTGACGACTCAATTGGGTTTTACGCCGCGTATTCTTTGGGGTCGCCTCTTGGTGTACTCCCTCTTAGCGCGTGGTTTAAAGAAGCCAAAGGTGAAGATCGCTGGCCCACGCGGTTAAAAGATGGTCTCGAGAATGGAGTTGCAATCGCAACCCCATTTATTGCCTATGCCTTGTACCAAGTGTACGGGCGGACGGTCATTCTTATAGACGCATTAAGTTTTCTGCTGCTAGCGGTTGCCAGCGCAGTCGTACCGCAAGCTCCACGAGAAACCCCGCGCCAACTCAACCTCATGGGTGCTTGGCAACAGATGGTCTCTGATCGGCGCATTGTTGTCTTGTGGGTTATTTTGAATCTGCTCTTCGCGTTTTCCGACGTGATCACAGCGTTCAATTACAAGCAAGCTGGTTTCTTTGCTTCTTATTTATCGCTCGAGACCCTTGGGCGAATTATTGCATTGCTCACTTTAATCTCGAGAACGGGTGAAGGTTCTCGAAGCATTTTATTCCAACAGAGCTTGCAAAACGCTGTTCTGTTGGCAATTATTTTGCCAATTTCTTGTTTTGAAATCCCGACGCAAATCAAGGTTATTCATGCCTTGATGCTCGGAATTTCCTCGGCGACAGCCTGGTTCGGTTTATACGAACTGCTGTTAGGTGACGCGCCAACTGAAGTGGCTGGTACGTGCAATGCCTTAAACCGAGTTGGGTTTAATGTACTTTCGTTAATGGTCAAAGCACCATTAACCCTAGTCCCTGTCGCTTTGGCAAGCATTTACTTCCGTGATATCGCAAACGTTGTTTCGGTATCTGCGGTTACAACGTTAGTCGCTTTGGCGATTTACGTTTCAACCCGTCCAAAAGAACTCTAAACGCATGAGTTTAGACAGAGCAGGAATAAGCTTTTAGCTTATTCCTGCTTTTTTTCGTTAAAACTCGAGTATGCAATCCATGAACTTCCTGACGGCATTCTTTACGAACGTAAGTTTGCAAGTTTAGACGAGTGCAAAAAACTTCTTGAATTACTCGAGGTTCTAAAATTGCAAGTTTTCAAATTCACGGGTGTCTAAGCTGCTAAGTGAATGTTAAACTGAGTCTATGTTTGAAAAAAGTTGTGATTTCAATTTATAACCATTGGCTGATTTGCACGCAAATCTCGAGCGATGCTTTGACCAATTGAATCGGTATCTCGATAATCTAAAATTTCAAAACCTTCATCTTCGAGAAGGGCTTTTATATCTGCAACTCGAGCATTTACATTTTTCAATGGGACTGTTAATACGGCAAATTTAGCCCCTTGAACTTCAGGAGAAGCGTTTTTTGCGTCTTTTACGTCACGTTTTACTGTGCGAATAGCATTCACGGCTTGCAAAAGATGATTTTCATTTCCATAACCATAAGGAGGAATTACTTGGTAACAATGCAAAACATGGTTTTGATACGCAAGGTCAACAACTGGTTTCGCACGAACAGGCAACTCAAAGTCTTCTTTCAAACCAGCATCGAACAAACCCTGTTGACGAAAACTACTTCTGACATCCTTTAAAATTCGCGTTCGAGTAATGTGATTAGAAACTACAGTAGGAGCTTCCAAGCCCACAAAATCAGCGAACAATTTCTCAAGAGTTAATGCAGGGTTCTCTGTAATACATGTAAAAACTTCGGATAAGCGAATGTTGTTACTATAAACACCAGGTAACAATTCAATATTTTCAAGGTTTAACTTACCCTCAGCGGCTGCTTTACCCAAAAGAAGTTGCATTTGATTGTTTGAAACAGCATCACGTAATTTTATGACGGCATGACGCACGAAATTGCTGTCATAGAGAACCGCATGTTCATACCAGTAAATCCGCAACTCGAGAACCTCGAAAAAAAGATTGAATTAAACTCGGTAACTTTATAACCTCTAACCAAGAACTTTGCCAACCAACAAGTAAAGCTTTCACATTTTCAAAAAATA
>JANMUC010000044.1:0-1972 GCA_031391225.1 Deinococcales bacterium | reverse complement strand
CGCCATTGATTCCGGTAATGCGGTCAAAAGGTTGCAGCCCAGCCTCGAGTGCGGGCGTATCGGCACTGACATCGAGTACCACAATTTCATTTTTGGCGTTCAAAGCTCCAGGCGTAAAACCAAAACTGGGATTTGGGTTGGTGTTGATACCTGCAAAGTTCGAGAGTGCACTTTTATAACCTGCTGCGGAGACGTAATACGAATGTCCATCTCTTAAACTCGAGGTGAGCCGTTCAATATAAGGGCGTGCCGTTTCAAAACCGCAATTTTGACCCTGCGGCGCACAAGCATTCTCAAGTTCTTGACGGTACTGTTCGGTCAAATTCGGTAAATCGGCGCTCGAGTAACCAAAATAATATTGTTCGAGGTAAAACGCCGCTTCTTTGTAAAGCGCGGTGGCTGGGCTGTTGATGAACGGTTGAAACTGGCTGTAACTTTGGGTGCTTGAGAGTGCCACGATTGATCCTAAAAGCAATAAAGCTCGAGTTTTCATGGCTCGAGCTTAGGGTTTTAATTGTGAGAGTGGATTTTAGTTTGCTTATCAATCTTTGAGCAAACCCCGCGCCATGACGAGGCGCTGAATTTCGTTTGTACCTTCAAAAATCATGTTCAGCTTCGCATCACGAAGTAACTTTTCGACTGGATACTCGCCGACATAACCAAACCCGCCGTGGACTTGGATGGCTTCGTTGGCGGCATTGAAAGCAACCTCGCTGGCATAAGCTTTCGCCAGTGCTGCCTCGGAAACATGAGGCATATTGTTGTCCACCAACCAAGCGGCTTTGTACGTTGCAAGCCGTGCCGTCTCGAGTCCCATGTACATCTCAGCGATTTTGGCTTGAATCAATTGAAACTCAGATATCGGTTTACCAAACGCTTCTCTGGCTTTCGCGTATTTCACACTTTCCTCGAGTGCCCGTTTGGTAATGCCATTGCTGCCCGCCGCGACTGGAATTCGGGTTTTGTCCAGCGTTTTCATGGCAATCTTGAAGCCGTCGCCCACGCCACCAAGCATGTTGGCAATTGGAACTCGAGCATCCTCAAACACCAATTCAGAAGTGTAACTGGCGCGTTGACCCATCTTGTGATGGATTTTATTGTGGCTAAAGCCTGGTGTATCTCGAGGAACGATAATTGCCACGCTTCCCTTGGTGCGTAAACTCTGGTCTACGGTGGCAAACACCACGGCGAATTCGGCAATGCCGCCGTTGGTGATCCACATTTTCGTGCCGTTCAAAACGATCTCGTCTCCTTCAATCACCGCTCTGGTTTTTAATGCCGCCGCATCCGAACCGTTGCCTGGTTCTGACAAAGCAAACGATGCCAGTTTTGCCCCAGAAAGCAGAGGCTCGAGCCATTGTTTTTGTTGTGCCTCAGTGCCGCCAATCAAGATTGGTGTGATACCCAATTCGCTTGCCATCATGATCGTATAAATTCCCATGCAGCCAAACGCCAGTTCTTCGCCCAAAATGCACTCGTCAAGCATTCCCAAGCCCAAACCGCCAGCGTGTTCTGGAACTGAAACATTCAGTAAACCAATTTCGGCGGCTTTGGCAATCACTTTTTCTGGGTATTCTTCGCTGCGATCATAATCTGCGGCAATCGGAATGATTTCTTCTCGAGCGAATTCTCGAGCCAGGCTTTGAAGCTGTTTTTGTTCTTCGGTGAGCGAAAAATCAATCATGGTTGTCTCCTTGAACTTGGTACAAAAATACCACAGCTTGTCTTCTGCAAGAAGTCGCTGAGGGCAGAGAGCGAAGAGCAAACCCCGTCCTTTTTTCTTTCAGCCCTTTGCCCTCAGCTCTTAGCCCTCGGCATCAAACACATCAGCTCGAGACAAGTTCCTGTGCTTTTGGTTCACCATGAACGCCAGCCATCAATAAGCCAAGTCGTTCTTCGGTGGCTTCCGAAGCGGGCATTTCGCCCACAATTTCGCCCTCGTACATCACCAAAATTCGGTCGGACAAACTCA
>JANMUC010000837.1:0-15970 GCA_031391225.1 Deinococcales bacterium | reverse complement strand
CCCGAGGCTTGGCTCTGGTATCACCGCGTCATTGGTGGCTCGAGACTGCCGATTATTGACACGTGGTGGCAAACTGAAACGGGTGCGATCATGCTGACCACGATTCCAGGGGCGCACGATGCCAAACCAGGCACGGCAGGTTTACCGATGTTTGGGGTCGAACCCGCGATCATGGACAAAGACGGCAATGAACTCGGCGCGAACGAGGGCGGTTTTCTGGTTTTAAAACGCCCTTGGACTTCGATGTTGCGCACCGTTTACGGCGACAATGAACGCTACAAAAGCGCTTACTGGGGCGAAATTCCTCACGTCTACTTTGCTGGTGACGGCGCGAGGCGCGATACCGACGGTTATTACACGATTGTTGGACGGATTGACGACGTGCTGAACGTTTCAGGGCATAGGCTTGGCACAATGGAAGTCGAGAGCGCCCTGGTGTCGCACCCAGCCGTGGCAGAAGCCGCCGTGGTCGGGCGACCAGACCCAATCAAAGGCGAGGGTATCATCGCATTCGTGACCTTAAAAGCAGGGCGTGTAGTCTCGAGCGAGGACCTGCGAGCGCACGTGACCAAAGAAATTGGTGCAATCGCCCGTCCCGACGAGATTAAATTCACGGACAGCCTGCCCAAAACCCGCAGTGGCAAGATCATGCTAAGGTTGCTGCGACAGATTGCCAGTGGACAAGAGATGAGCGGGGATACCAGCACGCTTGAGGATGTGAGTGTAATCAAAAAACTTCAAGCGGCAAATGCAGAAGAAGAGTAAAACTCGAGGAAATAAATGGCAAAAGATGCTTATCATGAATCCGTTGTTCGCGGACTCGAAAAAGAAGGTTGGGTTATCACTGATGACCCACTTCGACTTCCTTTTGGGCGTGACATTGTGTTGGTTGATCTTGGTGCGAGTCGTACAATTGCAGCCGAGCGTGGCGAAGAACGCATTGCCATTGAAATTAAGAGTTTTAGCAATCCATCTTTAATTCATGACTTTCATGCTGCACTTGGGCAGTACCTCAATTATCATTTGGTTATGAAACGAAACGATCCAAGTCGAAAACTTTTTCTTGCCGTGCCAGTCGAAACGTATCAAAAATTTCTCGAGCGTGACCTGGCTCGAGAATCCATAGCTGAATACAATGTTGCAATTTTGGTTTACAATGCGACTAGCGAGGTGATCGTGGAATGGAGATAGAAAAAGTTCAACATGCCATCCGTCATATCTTTGAGGATATTACGCCACCCAAAGCCCGAATTGGTGACCTCGAGTATCAATGGGTATTTGACACTGAACGTCATCATTACCAACTTTTGGTGACAGGCTGGGAACAAACCAGACGTATTCATGGCATTGTGGTGCAAATTGATATTCGGGATGGTTTGGTTTGGGTACAAGAAGACAACACAGATTACGGTGTTGTTAATGAACTGGAACGCCAAGGAATTCCTAAAAACAAGATTGTACTTGGTTGGCAATCGTCATTTATGCGTCAGCACAGTGGATATGCAACAGGCAACGTGAGTTGACTATTGAAACCATTCCGAGAAAATACAGTTTTCATTCGATGATCTCGAGATATTTTGCTCGAGGTCTTTTTTTTGGCTTGACCTTCACAACATCTCAAGGCTCAGAATGATGTTTGAAGCCTCGGTACAGCTTCTTTGCGGGGTTCGCGTGACGGTTATCGATTTGATTTAAAGCTCGAGCATCATGATAGAAGTGTAAGTTTCAGTGTGTCTGAAACGACACTTTAATCGTGTCGCTAGCCTAAGACATTGAAGATTTAAACGACTACGCTGATTCCAGAGGAAATCTCATGCCTCAAAAGGAGCCTTATGAAATCAGGTCGTTTTGTGATTGTGCCGCTCGTTCTGGCAGCTTTCGTTCCTGCTGTTTTCTTTCAAAGCAGTGCCGCAACTCAGGATATTGTTGGCATTGCCTCGGGTGATAAAAATTTTAGCACTCTGGTCACTGCATTAAGTGCAGCAGGTTTGGTCAAAACTTTGCAAGGCAAAGGACCGTTTACGGTTTTTGCGCCCACCAATGCAGCGTTTGCCAAGATTCCAAAAGCAACGTTGGACGCGCTGTTAAAGAACAAAGCTGAATTAACCAAGGTCCTGACATATCACGTTGTTGCAGGAAAGGTGATGGGTGCTGATGCCATGAAAATGAATGGCAAGATGGCAAAAACAGTTGAAGGCTCGAGCCTCAAGATTTCAGTCATGGGCAAGGTGCTCGAGATCAACAATGCCAAAGTCACCAAAGCAGATATTGTTGCCAGCAATGGCGTCATTCATGTGATTGATACCGTTTTAATGCCACCAAAAGCAATGAAATAAAGTACCAAAATGCTTACAAGCTCGAGCCTCGGTTGGTCACCGAGGCTCGAGCTTTTTTGTCGTTCGAGATTAACTTCGGCTTGGCTCTAACCCGCGCCACAACCCAGAAATAAACATGTCTTGGGTAATCACACCGTAAAACGCATCATCGTCCAACACGGCAACAAAATCACTTTTGGCAAGAAGTGCCCGCAATTCGGTGACGGCAACATTGCCCGAAATCTTGGCAATCTTGTCCCAGTCAAGCGTTCGGCGTCCGTCATGAATCCCGACGGGTTTTCCGTTCTGGCGCAGTACGGTCAACCCCGAACCGAGTTCTAAAGTGCTGGGATTCTCGAGCGTCTCGAGTTTTTGCGCAAAGTTTTTGGCTGGGGGTGGAGTCAGAATGCCGCAAGTCATTAAGGTGCTGATCGGCAGGTGAAAAGTCACTCGAGCCAGCAGCAAGGCATTGGAAAAAGTGAAGACAAAAGCCAGCGTCTCGAGGATGCCACCAAAGTTTAAGTCCATAAAGCCGCCGCGTCCTTGCGAGCCGAACAGGGCGTGAACCACGAATGAAACCAGCAGCGCGGCAACAACGGAGAGCGCATAGGCGATAAAGGCGGTGGTTCTGACTTGGGTTGGTGTTCTCAAAAGACTAACTCCTTGGGCAATGATACTCAATTGAATTCTAATTTACAGTCTGACACATTACGTTCGTAATTTCTGTAGTGTCAACTCGAGGTCTTCGGGTTTGTCCACGTCAAAACCCACCTCGGCATATTCGGTAATTAAGGCGCTGGCGGGAACGCCCAGGATTTTTGAGATTTTCTGTTCGAGCTCAGAGATTTGCAGCAGTCCAAACGGAAATTTGAAGAGTGTGTCAATGCCGATCATGCCTGCAATGGCAAGCGGGTTTTTGCGGTTGGCAATGACTTGTTTCAGTTTGGGCATGAACGCACCGATCAAACCAGGCTCGAGTAAAAATAAGTTTCCGCCCGTGAATTTGCCAGTTCTCAGTTTGGCATAGGTGCGTTTTCCACCTGGGAATGCACGTTCGCAGGTAGTTTGGGAAATCACAGGGTAGACCAAGCCAATCCCAGAATCTCGAGATATTACGTCTTGCACGGCTTCGGGCGTTAAAAGTGGAATGTCGGCGGTCGCCACCATCACACGGTTTGAGGTGGGCAGCGCCGCAAGTCCAGCCTCCAAATTCTCGAGCATTTCCCCGCGTGCTGGAAGGTGAATGTCGTACAAATCCTCGAGTTCGGGCACGCTTGGACCAACGTAAACAATGCGGTTGACCATGCCGCTCGAGCGCAAGGCTTTTAGAACATACCAGGACATGACATGTCCGCCAATGGGGATCAGAGATTTCACGGGGACATTGTGCGCCACCGCCAGGCGCTCGACTGGTTTGCCACCCGCCAAGATCACCACGTCCAATTGTTTTACCTTCACTGCATCCTCGAGTTCACGGTTACAGAATAACGCACAATGCAACAAAACCGTAGGGGATGGTCTCAGACCATCCTATCTAACGCATTTGCATTTTGGGCAATGGGGATGACGGTTTTGTCCCGCGTTTCTCGAGCATTGAGGTCATGGCGTCAATGTCAAAAGTTTGCGCGTTGATGACGGCTTGAGCCACCCGTTTCACTTGAACGCTGCTGGCTTTGTCAAGCACATCTTGCGCCATGAAAATTCCGCCTTGATGGTGTCGAATCATCAATTGCAAAAACTTGATCTCGGCTTCTTTAATGGGCAAACTCGAGATGGAATTTACGTCCGACTGTGTTGCCATGCCCATCATCAGACCGTTGCCGTTCATTGGGGCGTTCAGGCTGTTCTGCGAGACGTTCCAAAGGTCGAGCCACGCCATCATCTGACCCATCTGGTTGGTTTGCCCAAGTGCGATGTCAATCGCAAAAATTTTCAGGGTTTGGTCGCTGCTGCGATCCCGAACGCGTATTGCCATGTCAACCGCTTGGGTGTGGTGCGCGATCATATCCCTGGCAAAAGTCACATCCGCGCTGCCTTCAAGTGGGGCGCTGTTGCTCGAGCGCCCCAAAAACCAACTTAAACCAATTGCTAAAACCACCAGAACAGGAGCAAGCCAGTTTCTCGAGGTTTTGGCTGGGGTTCTGGTGGTTTGAAGGCTGTTTTGCATGATGGCTATTGAATGGGTGTGCCAATCGCACCTGAGCAGGTCGCACCAAATTCTGGGGTGTTGTCGGCAACGTTCTTGTACTTTTTAATGAATGAGGCAATGCGTTTATCATCGGCTTTGTCTATACCCATGCTCTGATTCCAGGCAAGCACATAAATGGGTTTGTCCAACGCTCCGTATTGGAATGGCGAGACAAGCATGTAGGTTTGCCCTTTAGCATACTCGCGTAATTTGGTGACTTCATCGGAAGTTAAATCTGGTCTATACGTAATCCAAACCGCGCCATGCTCGAGGCTGTGAATCGCATTTTCGACGGGAATTTGCTCGTCGTAAACACCACAATTTTGCCATGCCCCAGCGTGTGCACCACCACTGGGAGGTGTTTCGGGATAACTTAAACGTCCTTCCTTATGGTCTCCACCTTTGTACTTGAAGGTTTTTAGACCTGTAAGCGGCACACTTTCCTCTTCTTTGTTGCAAGCGGAAAACAAGAGTGCCAGACCAGTAAAAATTAAAATAGGTAGTTTCATTCTAAATCCATTCTAAAACTTTTGTTGATGAAACGATAGCCTCAAAAGGTAAAAACCCGAGCATAATTAAACTCGAGTTTGCTGAGCGATCATTGAATGGGATTTCCAAGTGCGCCAGTGCAAGGAGCACCAAATTCTGGGGTGGTTTGAGAATTGTTCTTGAATTGAGAAATAAAAATGCCGATTTTTAGATCGTCTGCGCTACTCACGCCCAAACGAACACCCCAAGCGACAACATAAATTGGTTTTTTGAGTTTGCCACTGAGTGGGTATGGACTGAGAATGATGTACGGTTGACCTGAGACGAGTTTGCGCAGTGATTGTACTTGGGCTAAAGGCAAGTTGGCTTTATAGGTGATCCAAACCGCACCGTGTTCCAAGCTGTGTATGACGTTCTCGGTCTTGACTGATTGGTCGTAAATGCCGCAATTTTGCCAAACTGGATTGTGAACTCCGCCCACAGGTGGATCAAGCGGATAAACAATCATGCCCTCTTTGTGCGAAGCAACAGTTTTAAAAGTTTCAAGACCAGCAAGTTTCAAATTTGAAACTTGAGCAACAGCAAAACTCGAGATCAGCAGCAACCCAAACAAAAATCGTTTCATAATGTTTCCTCTCTCGAGAAACCTGGATTTAGCCTTTAATGTCGAGCAATTCAACTTCAAAGACCAGTGTCGCATTTGGTGGAATCACGCCGCCTGCACCTCGAGTACCGTACCCCATGTGCGGCGGAATGGTCAGTTTGCGCTTGCCGCCAATTTTCATGCCGACCACGCCTTCGTCCCAGCCTTTAATGACCATGCCGCCACCGAGCGCAAAGCTGAATGGGTCGTTACGGTCTTTGCTCGAGTCAAATTTTGTGCCGTCGGTCAACCAACCCGTGTAATGCACGACGGCAAGTTGTCCTTTTTGGGCTGTTGCGCCAGTGCCGACGGTCAATTCTTCGATTTGCATTTGTTCATTCATGATGTTGTTCCTCTCGAGCGATTATTTTACTTCAATCAATTCGACATCGAATACCAGGGCTGCATTTGGTGGAATCACACCGCCCGCACCAGCCGCGCCGTAACCGAGGCTGGCTGGAATAATCAAGCGTCTGATACCGCCGACTTTCATACCGACAATGCCCTGATCCCAACCCTGAATGACTTGCCCTTGACCAAGGTTGAACTCGAATGGGCTTGGTTTGCCGCAAGAGGTATCAAATTGCGTGCCATCGGTCAAACGTCCAATGTAATTCATGACCACTGCTTTGCCAGTAAGCGCTTCAGCGCCCGAACCAATTATTTTATCCTCGAGCTTTAAGGTTTTGACATCTGCATCTTTCACGCCACTCAAAGCGGGGGGTTGCGAGGCGCACAAAACCGAATTATCGGCAGCATTTGAAGCGGCAGTCGGTGACGCATTTACAGCGCTAGGTGTACCAGAGGAACTGGTTTGGGAAATGACCAATAAACCAACGGCGGCAATGATGGCAATAACGATTCCAGCAAGAATACCTTTATTCATGAAGGCAATTCTAACCCAAAGTTCGAGGAAATTATTTTACCGCCATGAGTTCAACGTCAAATATCAATGCGGCATTTGGCGGAATCACACCACCCGCGCCGGTCGCACCGTAACCAAGCCTGGCAGGAATAATCAAGCGTCGAATGCCACCAACTTTCATGCCAACAATGCCTTGATCCCAACCTTGAATGACTTGCCCTTGCCCAAGACTGAATTCAAAACTTTCATCTCGAGTACACGAGGTGTCAAATTGAGTTCCGTTTGTCAAGCGTCCAACATAATTCATGACAATAGTTTTTCCAGCCATAGCTTTTGCGCCTGTGCCAACACGGAAATCTTTGATTTTTAAGGTGGTCACGTTCTGATTCGTTAAACCTTTGGCAGCACTTGGCATAGCGGCACATAAACCAGTCACTCTCGGGCGACTTGATGGGGTTGTTGGACGTGACTGCCCTTGCGAAATCACCCATGACAAAAGCGCGACCACGATGGCAATAATTTGACTTCCAATTCCAGACTGACTCATGCCTCAACTCTACTTCACAAACCCAAAAAACCTGCTGGATTCGAGTGACAACGGTCTTTACTGCTATCTCGAGTCACCATGCAATATAGCATTTGAACCTTTCCAGAATTGCTTGCGTATTTATCCTCGAGACAGCATTTGTTTCATTCGGGGATTCACTCGAGAATCTCGAGTCTAAAAACAGGTTTACTCAGGAGGCTATTATGAAAAAAGGTATTTTTATCGTGTCCGCGTTGGTTTTATCGGGTCTTGCTTTGGCTGCACCAATGTTTAAATTTGGTAAAGACGAAGGTTCAAACATGATGATGAAGGGTGAAACCATCACCATCAGCGCGTACCCAAAGTTTAAGTTGTTGGCAAAAAATATTAACAGCAAGTCAGCGATTTTGATTTACGAGGGCAAAGTCGCCCACGATCCGTTTGTGTACTACGAAGCCGCATTGCAAAAAGACGGTTGGAAGCTTGCCAATGATGCCATGATGAAACCAGCCGATACGATGGCAAAACCAGGCGACACAATGGCAAAACCAGGCGACACGATGGCAAAGCCAGGCGACACGATGGCTAAACCAGGTGACACAATGGCTAAACCAGGCGATACAATGGCTAAACCAGGCGACACAATGGCAAAGGGCGATGATGCCATGATGATGAAAAAGTTATTCGAGGCAAAATTCACCATGAAAAATTACACCATCACCCTGACCTCAAAATTAAGCCAAGCCAATCGCGTGACCGTGGACTTTGAACTGAAATAACCTCAAACAATTAAAAAGCTCGAGCGGATTATTTCCACTTGGGCTTTTTTGATTCTCGAGATCAAAAAAACACCGAACCAATGCGTTCGGTGTTTTTGATGATGGTTTGAAATCTAACGGCGGCGACGGCGTTGACGGTCAGCACCAACCACCAAATTCGCGGGCGTGGCAGGTTGCGCACCTTCAGCCCCAGCGATCACCGGACGAACTCGAGGACGTTCGACGCGTGGGGCGCTCGGAATGGGTGTGGCGTTGCCTTCGAGTGGACCTTTTTGAGCGCGGTTGTGATTGACTGGGGCAACCACGGCTGCGGTCACATCTGGTTTTGGACGGCGTTCTTCAAAGCGGCGTTTTTGCGGCTCGAATTTGGGGCGGGCGGGCGCGGCTTGACCGGCAGCGGTCACGCTTGAGGTGGCTGGACTGACACTGGGGACGCTCGAGCTTTGGGTTGCCGCGTTTTGCGGGTTTGGATTCTGAGGGTTTGGATTCTTTGGGCGGTTGAACCTGCGGCGCGGGTCGTTGCGACCTTCAACTCTCGTTTCAACTCGAGGTTCCGTGCTGCCCTCAACTCCTCGAGGCTCAGCGGCTGGACGCGGCGTTTGATTGGGGGTTTGGCGCGGGTGCTGATTTGGATTCGGACGTGGGTGTTGATTTGGGTTGTGAACTCGAGCTTGGGTGTTCGGTTGACCACTCGGACGTGGGCGTGAACCGTTTAAATTGTTGTTCGGACGGTTTTCACCGCCAGCGCCGCGCTCGTCGGCTTCCATATTTTCGCGGGTCCACTCGCCAAAGTACAACTTGCGGGCGGTGACTTTGACGGGTCTTGAGTATTCGCCGTGCATTTTGCCGTCCAGTACGACCACACGACGACGGTTATCGCCTTTTAAAGCGACTGGCTTTTGGACTCCAGCGCCGCCGGGGCGGTTGCGGAATTTTCCCATGGTGTTCTCCTTAACAGGCAGCGCAAGATCAATCTCGCGTCCGACTGCATTGACGCGTTCGATGCGAACGCGCACTGGTGTACCCAGGCGGAACATCCGCCCTTGACGACCTTTGAAAGCTTGCGAACCTTGAATAAAGCTGTACTGATCGTCTTTCATGTCCTCGAGTCGCATCAAGCCTTCAACGCCATTCTCGAGGGTGACAAACACGCCGAACGGCATCACGCCGCTGATATAACCGCGCCAGGTTTCACCAATTTTGCCTTGCGCCCATTTGCACTGGTAATACTTGTTCAGGTCGCGTTCGGCGCTGGTGGCGTTGCGTTCGCGTTCACTGACAAATTCGCCAAGTTCGGGCAGGTTTTCGCGCAGCATTTCGCGTTTTTTGTCGTTCAGTTTTTGGGCAATCACCAGTTTTAAAACGCGGTGCACCAGCAAATCGGGGTAACGACGAATCGGGCTGGTGAAATGCAAGTAATCAGAAAATGCCAGTCCAAAGTGACCTTTGTTTTCGCTCGAGTATTTGGCTTGGCGTAAACTGCGCAGCAACAACGAGTTGACCGCGCTCTCTTGAGGTGTGCCACGCACCGACGCCAGAATTTGCTGGTAGGCTTGCGGGGTTGGCTCGAGCAAACCAGCCTGGGTCACGCCCATGCGGTTTAAAGCGTCCAGTAATTCCTTGAAGCGAGTTTCGGCTGGAACTTCGTGAATGCGGAACAGTGCGGGTGCGTCGTTCGCCAGCAAGAATGCGGCAATCAAACGATTTGCCAACAGCATCAAATCTTCGATCAAGCCTCGAGCCGTCTCTTCACGCACTGGCACAAGGCGCGGCGAACCATCAGGCTCGAGCACGACTTTGACCTCAGACAGTTTAAAGTCCAAACTGCCGTCGCGGAAGCGTTTTTCGCGCATTTTGGTGGTCAGTTTGAGCAGCAGGTGCAAGTCGCCTTCGACATCCCTGGCATGGTCGGGCATGGCGGATTTGCCTTCGGAAAAGGACTGGACTTCGTTGTACGTCAAACGGGCTTTAGAGTGAATTACGCTGTTACGCACGGCGTAATTGACGACATCACCTTCGGGGCTAAGTTCAACCAGTGCCGAAACCGTCAAACGATCTGCGAACGGTACAAGCGAACAGACGCCGTTTGACAAACGCTCGGGCAACATCGGCAAGACTTTTCCAGGCAGATAAACGCTGGTTGCCCTGGTTTTGGCTTCAACATCAAGCTTGCTGCCGTCGGTCACGTAATGCGAGACATCGGCAATATGTACGCCAACCAAGAAATTGCCGTTGCCGAGCGGTTCAATGTGAATGGCATCGTCAAAATCTTTGGCATCTTCGCCGTCAATCGTGAACACACGCTTGGAACGCAAATCCACCCGACCTTGAAGCGCTTTCACCGGAATCTCGAGGGAAATTTTTTCAGTCTCGAGCATCACGTCGCTTGGGAATTCGTCGCGCAAGTCGAATTTGACGACCACAGCTTGGGTTTCAACCTCGGGCGAATCGCTAATGCCGAGTACACTCGAGATTTCACCAAAAGGTTCGTCCTCGCCCGTGTTTTCGGGCCAGTGCAGTTTGGCGACCACTCGAGCGCCAGCCGAGAGACGGTCACGGTAGGGCATGAGCACAATACGGTGCGGGATTTTATTCTCGTCAGGGCGCAAAATCGCGTAACCCTGCTTGTACTCGAGTGTTCCCACGACTTCATCGCGGTCACGCTCGAGAATCCGAATCACCATGCCGCGTGAACGGTTTTGACTGCGTTCTTCGCGCACGACGACACGATCACCGTGCCAAGCGAACAACGAATCCCTAGCGTCAATCGAAAATTCTTTCATGCCTGGGGTTTCGGGTTGCACGATGCCACCACGGTTGTTTGTGACGCTGTAACGCCCGACCACCAAATTCACGTCTCGAGGTAAGCCGTAAGTGTGGCGGCGTACCAGCGTTAAACGCCCTGAGGCGACCAGATTCTCGAGTGAATCCTCGAGTCCTTTGCGTCCACCCAGACGATCAAAATCGAAGGCTGGAAGGCGTTTGGCAATGTCGCGCACTTGATGCGCCCTTGGGTTGGCACGGAAAAACTCGAGCAGCGCTTCGAGCGGGTCGAGCGGTGTTTTCTGGGTTTCAAAAATGTTGGTGCGCCCAGCTTTTCGCGCCCGAACGCCCGGCTTGCTGACTTCTGGCACGGGAATCGGTTTTAAGGTTTCCGCGTCCAAATTCTCGATTGAGGTTTCGTCAATCGATTCAGCCCCGAGCAAAACCGGTGTCGATGTTTCAAGCTCGAGTTTTACAGTTTCGAGCGGTAGCAACTCGAGTTGTTGCGTTTCGGGCATCACCTTTTTGCGCCCACGGGTTTTCTTGGTTGCTTCAATCACTTCTGGCGCTGCAACTTCGGTAACCTCGAGTTTGATTGGTTCGGCGGCTACAGTCTCGAGCAATGCTGGTTCTGGCTCGAGTACCACTTCGGGTCTGGCTCGCCTGGTCTTGGGCTTGATTGCCAAAGGTTGGGCAATTTCAGTCACCTGTTTTTGCTTGCCTCGAGTTTTGGCTTTGGTTTCAATTTCAACGTCAGGTTTTGATTCGGCAATGACCTCTGCCATAGGAACAACTTTTTTGTTGCGTCCTCGAGTTTGAGGCATGGTTTCGAGTGCCACAGATTCTGGAGTCTCGAGCGTCGTTAAATTCTTCACCTCGAGTTGTGGGGCAACAGCTCCAACAGGCGCGGATTTCTTCGCGCCGCCAGAGACAGATTTCTTCGCTTTGCTGTTCAAAGCGGCTGGAATTTCGGTTGGTTGAGTTTCCTCAACGGCTTTTTTCCTCGATCCTTTCGAGGCGGGTGCTTTCGCACCTTTTACAACAGACTGGCTAATACAAACTCCTTCACCATGAAAACAAGGTTTTCAGGAAACTCGAGTGGATAAATCCGTGACCTCGAGCAAGATCATGTTGCGCTCATCACGGCTTATGCCGTTCGATGACACCCACTGTTGGGTTGCGCTTGTTGAGATGGCGTTGTTCTTCACGCAGAACTTGATTCCTTCGGGGGGCTTGAAAATACAGTGCCAAATCTTGTGCTTCGCTTCGCTCAAGCAGGGTGCATTCAAAGTCCTCATCCGAGACCTGAACCCAGTATAGCATTTCGCACCGCCTAAAAACTGCGCCAAATGACCTATGTGCTTTTTAGCTCGCGCAGCACAGCTAAATCTATTATTTAGCGTTTGTTTAAGAATTCTCGAGCAAGTCGCGTAAATACTGAGGAACAGGCACAGTGCGTTTCTCAAAATCGGTTGCCATGTGCTCGGTGAAGCCCTCGGCTAAGAGCAAACTATCGCTGGCTCGTTCGATGGCGTACTCGAAACGCACCATACGCGATTTCAAACTGCCAAGCCGAGTGGTCAACAGGATCGTGTCATCAAAAATCGCTGGACGACGGTATTTCACGCCGACGCTGGTCACGACCAAATACACGCCGCGCTTCTCAACCTCCGAATACGGCAAACCCAACTCATCCAGAAACGCCACGCGTCCCATCTCGAGCCAAATCACGTAATTGCTGTGATGTGCGATGCCCATGGCGTCGGTTTCGGCGTAACGAACTTTAAATTGAAGTTGGGATTGCACCACTTTTTTCATAAAAAGCTGTTCGCCGCATCTAAAAACTCGAGCAGCGGCGTTCGTTTCATGCGAACTTCGCGGGCAATCGCGCGTTGCAACAAACCTTTCGCACCGTTTAACGCCTCGAGCATTGGAATCACTTCACCCAAACCTGACACGAAGACTTTGGCGTTCATCAGGTCGGTACTGATCTGAACGCGTTCAATCGTAATCACAATCGGCAATCTCGGGTCGCTCAGTTCATGGATTGCATTTGATAAAACTCGAGCGATGGTGGATTCGACTTGGGAGATACGCTGGCTCATAAAGAAGCTCTTAGCTTTAAGCTATAAGTTCTAAGCCCGAGATTCCTGAAATCTGAAGCTTTGAAAAACGAGCGAAAAGTTTCTAATTTCATGGCAATAAAACAAAAAAGACTTTGCTTAAAGCTTATAGCTTGGAGCTTATAGCTACCCTTCATGATGCGCCGCCCACACGCCTGATCACGCTGGCAACCGATTCGGCAAGCTCTTTGATTAAACTTTCGCTTGGACCTTCGATCATGACGCGCACCAAGGATTCAGTTCCGCTCGGACGCAAATTGACACGTCCCAAACCTGCCAGTTTTTGTTCCACCTCGAGCACCGCTTGTTGAACGGCTTCGTGTTGGCTGATGCCGTGCTTGTCGGCAACCCGCACGTTGACCAGGGTTTGCGGGAAGAGCGGCATTTCGTTGCGCCACTCGAGCAAACTTTTACCGCTTTGTTTGATGGCTTTGAGGGTTTGCAGCGCGGTCATGATGCCGTCGCCCGTTGGTGCGGCGTCTAAAAACAGCGTGTGACCGCTTTGCTCGCCGCCCAAGGTAAAGCCTTTCTCGAGCATCCTCTCAAGCACGTACCTGTCGCCGACGTTGGTGCGCTCGAGGTCGATGCCGTGCTCGCGGAGTTTGACTTCCAAGCCCATGTTGCTCATTAAGGTGGCGACCACGGTGCGTTCTTTGCGGGTCACGCCGTTGATAAACAGCACATGGTCGCCGTCCACCATTGCGCCGCTCGAGTCCACAAACAGGGCGCGATCTGCGTCGCCGTCAAAGGCAATGCCCAGGTCAAAGCCTAAATCTTTAACGGTGCGTTGCAACACTTCTGGGTGGGTACTGCCGCAGCCAAGGTTAATGTTTTTGCCGTCTGGCGTGGTAAAAATTGTGAAGACATCCGCGCCTGCGCGTTGAAAGACTTTGGGTGCAATATGAAATGCCGCCCCGTTGGCGCAGTCGAGCACAATTTTGACGCCCGTCAAATCTGGGGTGTGACTGAACAAGAAATCACCATATAGGTTTTCGGCTTCATGGTAATCCTTGACCGTCCCGAGCGCCACACCTGTCAAATCAGCAATGGGTTTATCGAGGTTGGCTTCGATTTCATGCTCGAGCGTGTCGGAGAGTTTTTCGCCGTTTGCACCAAAGAATTTAATGCCATTGTCCTGGTACGGATTGTGCGAGGCGCTGATGACCACGCCCGCAGTTGCACCAAGTTGACGGGTTAAGTAACTGACTCCAGGGGTGGGAATGATGCCGACATGGATCACATCCACTCCTTGAGCGGTTAAACCCGCCGCCAGCGCCGCCTCAAGCATGTCACCGCTGCGCCGCGTGTCGCGCCCGATGACCACGCTGGGTTTGCGCGATTGGGTTTTGAAGACCTCACTTGCAGCTTTTCCGAGGTTTAAAGTCCACGCTGCGGTCAGTGGGTGTTGACCCGCGACGCTGCGCACGCCGTCCGTACCAAAAAATTTGCGATCAGCCATAAAAATGTCCTTATTTGATGGGTTTCTCGAGCGTCAAACTCGAGGATTGAAGTGATGGTCAGTCTATCACTTGGGGTCTTGATGCCACCGTGTGAGGGTTTTGAAGATTCACTTTTGTATTAAGCTTGTGAAGCACGTGACTTGTAAAGAATTGCACTCGAGTCTGGAAATGAGTTTCACATTTCATGCTAATTTGGTAAAGATTCTGAACTTGGTTGACGGGTAATCAGGCTTCACTGCCCTGAGGACTGATTTTATTTTTCAGCCATGCAAAGAGACCACTTGGAGGTGGGAAGAATGAAGTATTCACGTCATACGTTGATGCTTGTCGTAAGTCTAACCCTAGGGGCTTGCAATCAAGCCGCCCCGCAACAGATTGCCATTGTCAGCGATCAGCCGACAGCCAAGGCGAACCTCTCGAGCGTGACAGGTTTTCAACGCCTGATGCCACTCGAGGCTTTGCCGGCGGTCAATGATCAAATGGTCAATGAAACGCCTAAATCTTGGTTTGTCGAGTTAACCGGCAACCCCGAAGCCGACGGTGGCGCACGCTCGAGTTTGGATTCTGAGAGGGCAGGTTTTAAACGCGATGCCAATGAAAAAGGCGTGAAATACGAAGTGCGCCGGTCGTACAGCGATTTGTTCAACGGTTTTTCAGTGCGGGCGAATGGCAGCGAAATCGTTAAAATTTCGCGTCTGCCAGGTGTACGTGCCGTATTCCCAATCGGACAATCCGCACTGCCCAAAACAAATGCTGTCTCCAATCCCGACATTGCCACCGCCATCTCCATGACCGGTGCAGATGTCGCCCAGAACGAACTTGGACTTGATGGTAGCGGCATTAAAGTTGGTGTGATTGACAGCGGCATTGACCTCCAACATCCAGACCTGGCAGGGCGCATCACCAACCAATACGATTTCGTTGGCGATGCCTACAACGCCGACCCAAGCAGTCCAGATTTTAATCCAGTGCCAACCCCAGACCCAATTGCGGATGACTGCGGCGGTCACGGAACCCACGTCGCAGGCATTATTGGTGCCAAAGGGCAAGTCACAGGCGTTGCCCCAGCCGTCAGTTTCGGTGCGTACCGCGTGTTCGGTTGCGATGGTTCAACCGATGACGACGTGCTCTTGGCAGCGCTCGAGCGTGCCAAAAGCGATGGCATGAAAGTCATCAACATGAGCCTTGGTTCATCATTTGGTTGGGCGCAATCGCCGCTGGCTCGAGCCTCGAGCCGTTTGGTGAAAAAAGGCATTGTGGTGGTTGCTTCGGCAGGCAACAGCGGCGCGTTGGGCTTGTACTCGACGGGTGGTCCTTCGGCTGGCGAAGAGGTCATTTCAGTGGCTTCGTTTGATAACATTGCCGTCAGCTTGCCGTTCTTTACGGTGTCGCCAAATCAAACCCATGTCGGTTATATCGAAGCCACGGGCGCACCAGCAGCGCCAACCTCGGGCATGGCAGCCATTGTCCGTACTGGTACGATCACCACAACCAATGATGCGTGTGCGCCACTGGCACCAGGTAGTCTGACAGGCAAGACCGCGCTGATCAGGCGCGGCACTTGCTCGTTCTACTCTAAATCCAAGAACGCTCAAGATGCAGGCGCGACTGCCGTGGTCTTGTACAACAATGCCGCTGGCAGAATCAGCCCAACCGTGGCGGGAGTCCCAGCGATCACCATTCCGGTGGTTGCCATCACCCGCGAAGATGGTATTGCCATCAACGCGCTCTTGAATGCCGCGCCTGTCGATCAAACCTGGACCAATCAGCGCGACGGATTCCCAGTTCCAACCGGCAACCTTTGACAAAATCCGCGACT
>JANMUC010000822.1:0-3925 GCA_031391225.1 Deinococcales bacterium | reverse complement strand
GGTCGCGGCATTGGACCGAATGGGGGAGAAGAGTGCGGTGAAGCTTGTGGATCAAATTCAAGCGAGCCTTACCCGTGAACTCTCGAGGGTCATTTACGGTTTGGGCATGAACATGGTCGGCGATAAAGTCTCGAACTTGCTCGAGCGGAATTTTCCAGATTTACACGCGATTCAAAATGCCAGTTTGGAACAATTCTCGAGCATTTCTGGCATGGGGGACACGATTGCCGCAAGCATTGTTGACGGTCTAAACTTGCCGCGCATCAAAGCCTTGATTAGCAAACTCGAGGCGGCTGGACTGAACATGACTTCAAATGCCAAACCGATTGGCACGCAACTTGCAGGGATGGCGTTTGTGATTACAGGTTCGCTCTCCAAATCTCGAGACGAAATTCAAAAACACCTCGAAGAAAAAGGCGCGAGGGTAACCGGCAGTGTCACCAAGAAAACCAATTACTTGATCGCAGGCGAATCGGCGGGGTCGAAACTCGACAAAGCCACCGAATTGGGCGTCAAGGTGCTGAATGAAGCCGATCTTGAAGCTTTGCTGCTTGAAAAAGGTGTTGGTTTTTGAACCTTCATGCACACCCTCATCCTGAACCTGTAGAATCTAACGCGTTGTGAAACCCTTTCGTATATTACTGGTCATTTTTGCAGCCCTCCTCGCCTTGCTCGGTGGCGGTGCGCTATACGCCTCCAACCTGGTTTCTGCCACCGGCGTTGGCAAAGTCACGCTCGAGATTAAACCTGGCATGAACCTGGGTGAGGTTGCCAAGATACTCGAGGAAAAGGGGTTGATTCGGTCTGCCCAAGCCTTCCGGGCTTTGTTAAAAATTTCGGGCAATGAGGTTGTGCTGCGCGATGGCTTGTACGATTTATCGGGTAAGCAATCCAATCTCGAAATTGCCAAAGCACTTGGCTTAAAAGGTCGTCCCAGAGAGGTGCGTGTCACCATTCCAGAGGGTTTACGGCTTGTTGATGTGGCAGCACGGTTTGGGACAACCCAATTTGGTTCTACCGAAGACTTCTTAAAAGCTTTTGCCAACAAATCGATCGAACCTGAAATAAAAAGCGCTCCAAATCTAGAAGGTTTTTTGTTCCCAGCCACATATTTGTTTACGCCCGAAGACACCCCTGCCAGCATTACCAAAATCTTGGTGAATCGTTTGAATCAAGAATTATCAAGCTCGAGGTTGGAAAAGCTCAAAGCCCTAAAACTGAATGTGTTTGAATGGGTGACGCTCGCCAGCGTGGTGCAAGCCGAAGCCGGAAACGACGGCGAAATGCCAACCATTGCAGGTGTTTTCTTGAATCGCCTCGAGATTGGTATGGCGTTGCAATCAGATCCGATCATTGCTTACGGTTTAAACAAGCGCCTTCCCGAATTGAGTCGCCGCGAGGGTGATTTTAAGATTGACACGCCGTACAATTCGTACAAAAACACTGGTTTGCCGCCCACGCCGATCAACAACCCTGGCAGCGCCGCACTCGAGGCAATCTTGACGGCGAAGCGTACCAACGAGAACGGTCAGAAGTATTTGTACTTTTTGCACGGACGTGGCGGCGAATTCAGACCGAATACCAATTTTAACGCGCATTTGCGTGACACGGACAGGTTTCGTTGATCCTAGATTCAAACTCGAGCAAAGCAGATTGGCGGTCTTGGGCAAAAAAGTTGCGCTCGAGTTTGCCCGAAATTTCTAGTGAAGTTTGCAAGCATCTCGAGGAATTCTTAGCTGACTCCGATGCTCGAGTGGTGCTCATCT
Source organism: Deinococcales bacterium (assembly GCA_031391225.1). Taxonomy (GTDB): domain Bacteria; phylum Deinococcota; class Deinococci; order Deinococcales; family JAAFIG01; genus JANXTZ01. The sequence goes on along the minus strand of JANMUC010000822.1, from coordinate 2,159 downwards.
ACAAAGCATTTGGTTCTGAGATCAATCTCGAGGCATTGGTCACAGCTAGCCTAAATCTCGAGTTTTGGACGACTCGAGTCAACCCAAATTCCAGATTGTCTCTGCACCCATTCTCGAGTGCCACAACCCGCAACAAACTTGGAATGCTCGAGCCTAAGAGTTCTGAACCTGAACTTGAGCCAGACCTTGTTGATGTGGTGCTTGTGCCTGGGTTGGTGTTTGACTGTTTTGGAACGCGGCTGGGTTTTGGCGCGGGGTTTTATGATCGGTTGCTGCCAAGATTGCGTCAAAATAGCCTTCTGATTGGTGTGACCCATGATGCGCTGTTGCTCGTGAGTCCACTGCCAAAAGACGTCCTTGACATTCCGATGACCCATATTGTGACCGAATTGGGTTTGATCCTTTGCAAATACCAGCCTTAATTGCAGTCCAGGTTAATTGAACTTCTGAGCACCTCGGCATAAAGTAAGGGTGTGACCATCGCAACTTCATTCTCGAGTATTGATTCTGGGCGTGTTTCGAGCGCCATTGGCAGTTTTATTGATGCCGTTTTGCCCAAATCCCATGACATTCTCGAAATTGCGCAGTTGTACGCCATGATGCGCGAGTATCCGTCGCGTCCTGGCAAAATGATTCGCTCAAAATTGTTGATTGCCTCTGCCATTGCGCACGGGGCGAAGCTCGATCAAGCGTTACCGCTCGCGGCGGCGCTCGAGTTGTTTCAGAATTGGGTTTTGATTCATGATGACATCGAGGACGATTCGGACGAACGTCGCGGCAAGCCCGCGCTGCACCGTTTGTATCCGACGGCACTTGCCATCAACGCTGGGGATGCGCTGCATATTTACATGTGGCAAGTCGTGCATCAGGCTGGCGTTGTGGGCGCTTTCGAGGAGTTCCTCGAGATGATCCACCGTACCGCCGAGGGACAGCAGATGGATTTGGCTTGGGTGGCTCAGGCGCGTTGGGATGTCAGTCCAAGCGATTACCTCGAGATGGTGCGGCTTAAAACGGCACGTTACACGGTGGTTTCTCCGCTCAAACTGGGGGCGCTGGCGGCAGGTTGTGTACCGGACGAACGGCTCGAGTTGGCTGGTTTGGACTTGGGCGTGGCATTTCAAATCAGAGACGATGTGCTCAATCTCGACGGTGATTTTGCCAGTTACGGCAAGGAAATCGCGGGTGATCTCTTCGAGGGCAAACGCACGCTCATGCTGCTCCACATGCTCGAGCGTTTAGAACCAAGCGAAAAATCTGAGGTCATCCAGATTCTCGAGAAACCGCGCTTGCAAAAGACCACAGCACAAGTCGAACGAATTTTGGTCTTGATGCGGTCACACGGCAGTATTGATTTCGCGCAATCGGTCGCCTCGGATTTTGAAACTCGAGGTTTGGATTTGTTAGAGCAAGCCCTGGCGGATTTGCCAGTTCAGGCGGCGGCACTGGAAATTCTCGAGACAGCCAAGTCTTTTGCGACCCGCCAAACCTAAATTCGTTGGTCAAACCTCGAGATGGTTCGGATCAAAGTCGATTTCTGTATCTGTTTTCATTGCTTTGCTGATTTTCGGGTTAAACTAAACCATGGCGCAAGTGCTTGTCCTCGATGATGAACCGTCCATTGGTCGGTTGATCGATGCAATCCTCAGCGGTGCAGGTTATGACGTTCGAAGTTTTACCCGTGCCAAAGATGCGCTCGAGGCACTGGAAAGCTTTGAGCCTGACGCGATTATTTCTGATATCAACATGCCTGGTATGGACGGTTTAGAATTTTGCCGGGCGGTGCGTGAAAAAGATCGTTTTCATTTCACCCCCTTTATTTTCTTATCGGCGCTTTCTGAACGCCGCGACATGCGCGAGGGCATGAACCAGGGCGCAGACGATTACCTGACCAAACCCTTTACCAGCCAAGAGTTGCTCGAGTCGCTCGAGGTGCGGATTCGTCGGTCCGAAGAACTGCGTCCCGCCAGAATTGACACGATAGAAGCCAGGGCGCTTGGCGAAGCCAGTTTGACCTGGAAGGGACAAGAAGTCGTCTGGGGTTCAAAAAAAGCCGCAGAATTCTTTTTTCTTCTTCTCGAGCACCCCAATGGCGTCACTACCTGGGAGGCAGCCGAGGCATTATGGCCCGACAAGGACGAATCCAAAGCCGCCAGCGTTTT
>JANMUC010000800.1:0-15217 GCA_031391225.1 Deinococcales bacterium | reverse complement strand
TTAAAACGCACCTTCTTGATCCCAAGATGCACCTAGCGGGCGGGATTGCTGCGGGCAAGGTCGCTTGTGTTCACCCGAGAGCGTTAAAGTTTCTCGAGTTTTGCAATATTGTAATTTCTAAATTTTCTAGTTGTAGCGAATTCTTGGATCAACCAACGCATACACCAAATCTGCCAGGAGATTTGAGGCAAGTGTGGCAATGGCTAGCATCATCAAAATTACCATCGCAACGTTGTAATCTTTTTGCACAACGCTCGAAAGCAGGGCGGTTCCCATACCGGGCCAGTTAAAAACGCTTTCGGTCAAGACTGCACCGTTCAAAACGCCTGGAATTGAAAGTCCAACCAAGGTCACGATTGGAATGAGGGCGTTGCGAAGTGCGTGTTTGTAAATCACGACGCGCTCACTTAAACCTTTGCCGCGTGCGGTTCTGACAAAATCTTGATTGACCACCTCGAGCAAACTGGCTCGCATAAAACGGGTCCAACTGGCGATTTGAATCAGTGACAGGGCAATCACGGGCAAGACCAAATGCCAGAGTGCGTCTTTGGCGTAATTCCACCAGCTTTGCAGGGTCACACGGCTGCCGATGGCTTGTCCTGGCGAGACGTAATCGCCAACTTTGGGATAATTTTCAATGCCTGCTGGTAAGGTGACGCTTTGGGGTTCCTCGAGTTTTGTGGTTTCGTTGTAAACGCCTACAGTAACTACGGGTTGACCCTGAGCATTTTTACTGACGTTCAGTACTTGACCATTAAGATCAAATTTTTCATCTGATTCAACCGTCATGCTGACGCCTTCGGACTGCATTCCGTCGGTAGGAAACCATTTAAGTTTTGCCCCAAAAAGCAGCAACATCATGATGCCAAGCCAGAAGACTGGCACGCTGTAGCCGACAAACGACAAAAACGTGGTGATGTAATCGAGCAAACTGTATTGCTTGACCGCCGCGTAAATCCCGATGGGCAGTCCAACCAGCAAGGATAAAACAAACGACATGGTGGTCAGTTTTAAGGTGTTTTGAAGTCGTTGTTGAAAAACGTACTCTGTGGCTGAAATATAACCGTTCTCTCGAGAAACCCCGAAATCCAAGACGGCGGCTTTTGATAACCATTTGCCGTATTGAACATACCAAGGTTGATCTAGCCCGTAATCTTGACGCAGGCGTGCCACGTCGGCAACGGTCATTTTGGGATTGGCAAGTTTTAGCTCGTCAATAAAGTCGCCTGGTTGCAATTGAACCAAACCAAAGATCGCCATGCTGATGGCTAAGAGCAGTGGAATCATGCCGATCAAGCGTCTCGAGGTGTACAGAAGCATTTGAGGAATCCTATCCGTTGAGATTGGGTTTAGACTAAAATAATCGCTCAACCAAAACCTCGAGCTTGGGGCAAGACCTTAACATCTTGCCCCGTTTTTGCTGGCTCGAGAATTGCCTTACTTCATTGGGATGGTTTCTTTAGCACCGCGTTGCTTCCAACCGACCAGCCAGCCAAGGTTGCTGGGATAACGGGTGTTGGCATTCCAGGTGTAATTGGTCAAGCCGTTGCGTGCGGTGTAAAGGTCGGTGCGTTCGTACAATGGAATGGCTGGCAGTTCGCGGTTCCAGATGACTTGGGCTTTCACCAAAATTGCTTTGCGGGCGTCCACGTCAAATTCACGACGGGCTTTGTCCCACAGCGAATCGAATTCTGCATTGCACCAACCGCCAATGTTCTGTCCGGCAAAACCATTTTCGGCAGTTGGAACGTTGTCTTTGACGGTCTTGGAGCTTGGATCGTCGCAGTAGTACAAGCCGAGGTCTTCGGTCAGTGGTTGTTGGACGTAAGCAAATTGGAACAGACCCTTCCACTTGCCATTGCTGGCTTGGGCAATAAACGCGTCATCAAATACCACGCTCGAGGGTGCGTTGTTAAATTTCACGTCGATGCCGATTTTCTTGAGGTTGTCTTTGTAAAATTGTTGATCGCGTTCACGCACGGCATTGCCTGCGGTGGTCACGTACTCGAGCACGAATTTGACGGTTTTGCCGTCCACGGTGCGTTCCATGATGCCGTCCGAGCCTGGTTTCCAGCCCATTGCGGCAAGCAATTGTTTGGATTTTTCTGGGTTGTAATCGTAATTGTTGATGCCCTGAGTGGTGAAGACGTTCGCCAGGCTGTTCACAACGTTGTTCGAGACTCGAGCCGTGCCACCGCGCAAGTCCTTGGTGACGGTTTCGCGGTCAATGCCGTAGACCAGGGCTTGACGGGTGCGTACATCACTTAAGCCAAGGTCTTTTACTTCCTGGACTTTGTCAAATTGGTTGACATCCCAGTGTTCCCACAGGGCGGTCTTTGGCGTGAAAACGCTGTACAAGCCTTTGGCAGCATCTTTCAAGGTTTTGATCGTGGTGGCTGAAGCGACCAGACCGACGCTCGAGGTGGCATCGACTTGACCTGCCAACACATTGACTTGGAGTGTGTCGGTTTTTTGGAAGAATTTGTAAATCAGGCGGTCAACCATTTGCGGGTTGTTGCGCCAGTAATTGCTGTTGCGCACCATCGTCCAGCTTTGATCGCGTTGCCATTTTTGGAATTTGAACGGTCCAGAGGTGACGACTGGTCCTTTACGGCTGGTGGCGATGGCTGCCCCCAAGAATTCTTTCTGAATGATCTCGAGTTGCTGCTCTTTGGGTTTGCCTTGCATGAGCGCGGTCGCACGATCCCAGAGTGGTTTCCAGATGTGGGCTGGGGCAATAAAGTTTTGCACGAAACTTGGTGCGGCAACCGCAAACAAGTACGGTGGATCATAGGTTAACTCGAAGGTGTTGTCGTCGATGATCTTCATGGTTTTTGGGTAATTGTCGCGGCTCGAGACTGGCAGGCGCTCGTCGCCAAAGACATCGTAATTAAATTTCATGTCGGCGGTGGTGATCGGACGACCATCGGACCATTTCGCGCCGGCACGGATGTTCCAGCGGATGGTTTGCGCGGTCACGTCACCGGCGGCATTTTTGGTCAGTTTGACGCCACCGTTTTTCTCGGTTGGAATTTCACTGGCGAGATCGGGTTGTAAATTGCCGTTTTGGTCAAAGTACGACAAACCAGCGTAAAGCCAGCCGATCACTTCTGCCGAAATGGCTTGGTTGTTGACGAACGGCTCGAGCGCCGATGGTTGTTGGGTTGTGCCAAGAATCAATGAATTGTCTGATGCTCCAGCCATTGCCGATGGACTGAGCGCCATCGTACCGAGTGCCATGACACCAAATGCAGTTAACCATTTTTTCTTCATACGTCCTCCTTGAATAATAAATCGCCGCCAGATCGGAATCTGAACTGAGTCCAACTGACGTGATGAGCAAGGATATGTTGGACGAGTCTGTTATGTCAACGATTTCGTTTTCGGTCAGCTTTAATGTTTCACAGTGGTGACAAAACAGTGACACTTTGATTCGAGATGTTGCCTTGGAAAACAAAAACGGGTGCTTTGAAAGCACCCGACACCAGCTTTAAAAAACGTTTAGTGGCAGGCGGTCGCGCCCTCACCTTCGGGAGCAACCGCGCCGTCGGTACGGAAGCTATGACCACAACCGCAATTGCTGGTCGCATTAGGGTTTTCGACCACGCTAAAACCGCCGCCCATCATCGTCTCGAGGTAATCGACCAAAGCGCCCTGCACAAACGGCAAACTCGCACGGTCCACCACAAGTCGCACCCCGTTGGATTCAAACATCGAATCTCCCTCGAGCGTGCGGTCATCGATTGCCATACCGTAACTGTAACCGCTGCACCCGCCAGATTTGACGAAAACCCGAACGGCAGCGTGTTCCTTACCGTTTTTGCTCATGATCTCGAGTGCTTTTTGAGCACCCGTGTCGGTGATGCGAATATCATTATTGACTTTTGGTTGTTCCATGACTGCACTCATGATGGCAATCTAGCACTTTTAAGCCAAGGCAAAGGTGTAATAGAATACCAGCAAGCTTGAAATACCCGTCAAAATACTTTAAAGTCAAACTCGGTTTTGCGCCCATAGCTCAGCCGGATAGAGCATCAAGCTTCTAACTTGACGGTCGCAGGTTCGAGTCCTGCTGGGCGCACCACAATACCCTCGAGATCAACATTCGAGGGTGTTTTCATGTAATCTCGAGCAATCAGGGGGTAAAAATATGGCGGTTTCTCGAGATACAGAGGTTTTAATGCCTCATGGTTTTACGGCTCAACTCAAAACTGGCTATTTTCACGGCTCGAGTATTTTCACAATCTCATCCATCACTTTATTTGCCTCTGGCATGGGCAGTAGCATCCAGTCGTGAAACATATTTGGGTATTCATGGTAATTGATCTGAATACTCTTTAAGGCTGCCTCATGCACAAGTTTGCGGCAATCCGGTAAGAGAATATCGTTCGTGCCAATAAATAACGTGATCGGTGCAAGGTGCTCAAAACTGCCATGTATCGGACTGACCATTGGATCGCTGATTTCAAGCGCACCAGCATACATTTTCCCCGCTTGGCGAAGTCCTGAAACGCTCAAAATTGGATCTCGAGGATCAATCTCGTGAATACCTGCGGTGGTCATTGCCACATCAAGCCAGGGTGAGAGCAGGACAATGCTCGAGGGCTGCACCAAATTATGTTCACGCAATTGCTGGACGAGCGCAAGGCACAGACCGCCTCCAGCAGAATCACCCATCAATGTGATGTTTTGAGCGCCAAGTTCGGCACTTAATTCTTGATAGAGCGACACGACCATTGGTAAAATTTCGGATGCTGTGTGCTCTGGTGCAAGCGGATAGTCTGGCGCAATGACCGTGACGTGCAAGCGCTCAATTAAACTAGTCATGAACTGCCAATGAATTGGATCAAAGCTTTGCACGTAAGAACCACCGTGCAAAAACAAAACATGTTTTGGGCTAGGTTCGCTTTTTGGCGCGATATTCCAAAGGCTTTTTCCATGCCAATCTCGAGCGCTTATTTGATGCTTCTTAAACAAAGCTGGCGGCGGTTTGGCGCGGGCGGCTTTTGCTTCACTGCCAGCCCAAGGCAAACTTTGTTTCAAACGCATGAGCCGTAAAGCCAGTGTCAAAAATCGGCTTTGAAAACTGGGTGGAATGGTTTTCATTTGTTCAGCCCCTTGCGCATTGGAATCAAAACCGAATCTGGAAATCGAGAGGGGAACAGTCAATCCAGATTTCGCCAGCTCTTACCCGCCTGTGCCCGTTGGCGTTCGCCCTCGAGCGTGTCCAACCAAGCCTGCCGTGGATCACGAAAACGCACCCCCAATTCTCGTTCTGCCTTAGCGCCCGAGTAACACCAGTTGACCGAAGCCGCTGCAAAAACTTCTTTGGATAACACATTTGGTAGGTGCATCAAGCGTTGTAGAGGTTCCATCATTTGGCAACCCAGCTCACCAATCTGGCGTGGCAGGTAAAGCATAAATTTTGGACCTCCTGATGTGGTTTTCCAAATCTCGAACATCTCTCGGTAAGACAGCACACCACCACTGAGAATGTAATTTTCATTGATCTGTCCTTGCTCGGCAGTCAGGGCAATGGCTTGTGCGCAATCATCAACGTGTACGGTGGCACGTTGACCCATAGACATCAGTGGCAAACCATACCCACGCACGAACATGCGAGCCAAATACCCAAGCGAACTATGGTCGCCAGGACCAACAACACCCGCTGGACTGGCGATGCTTAACGGTGCGCCCTGACGCTGATACTGACAGGCAATCTCATGTGCTTCGGTTTTGGTTGCCTCATAAATCGAGATTGTCGGATAACGACGTTCAAAAGTTTCATCCACGACTTGCTGATCGGTAGGACCCAATGCCGCCATGGTTGAAACGTAGACAGTTTTAGCGATACCCAACTCGAGCGCCAAACCGAGTACATTTCTGGTGCCATCAACATTGATTGCTTGCATCAGCCGGGCAGTTTCAGGCGTTAATCCCATCTCGTATAGTCCAGCATTGTGAATCACAATATCTGCACCATTCATTGCCTCACGCATGGATTCACGGTTTGTCACATCACCACGGAACAGTTGCGCCCCGAGGCTACCAATCATGCGTGCCTGTGGACTGTCTGGGTGACGTACCAGCGCAATTACGTCCCAATTGCGTTGCCGTAGGGCTTGAACGAGCGGTTTGCCAATAAAGCCTGTGCCGCCAGACAGAAAAACTCGCATGGTTTGCTCCTATCAGCTCGAGAGGGGTTGCAACGTTAAGCCGAGTGTCAAAAATCGGCGCTGTAAACTTGGTGATTCATCAGTTTAACCGTTCATTGATTTGCGTGAGGATATGATTTAATGAGCACGTTCTGAACATCATTGCGCCTTCTCCTGATCAAATAAGAATTTCAGAGTGCATCTTCGATACGAGGATTTTGTTTAAGGTTGTGGTCAACTCCACCAATTTTTTGCAAACGGCTAGTTTTCTATGATTCCTCGCGTGGTAGTCTCGAGGCTCGGAGGATACAACATGGGGGTTTCTCGAGACACAGCCGTTTTAATGCTTCATGGTTTTACGGCGCAACCCAAAACCGTGGACTTTATCGAGCGTTACTTTCAACGTGAAGGGTACGAGTATGAGATTCCGGTACTGCGTGGTCATGCCACCAAACGCGAGGATTTGATCGGGGTGCGTTGGCAAGACTGGGTCGAGGATGCCATCAGCGCGTACGCTAGACTCAAAGAAAAAAAAGGCAATGTGGCGGTGGTCGGGCATTCAATGGGAGCAGTGGCAACGATTCAGCTTGCCGCCCAAAAACCCGATGTGGCAGCCGTTATTTTGGTTGCGCCCGCCTTAAAATTTTCAAACCCAATGGCAGGAATCGCGCCATTCTTAAAAAGCTTTGTCAAATGGAATCCTGGCAGCGGCTCGAGCGTGCTTGACCCAGCCTTGCGTGAAGAATCGGATCGACTTGCCGTAACATACAAGGGTTTTCCAACTGCGACTTTTGCCGAATTGTACGCGATGGCAAAATTAACGATTCCCAAACTCGAGTTGATCAAATGCCCTGCGCTGGTGATTCATTCGCTCAAAGACCAGGTGATCCCACCTACGGCGGCAGAATTGGCGCTCGAGAAACTGGGAAGTGTTGATAAGAGTATAAAATGGTTCCAAAATTCTGGGCATGAAATGTTCTGGGACATGGAACGCGAAGCCTTGTGCGAGGCGATTGTTGGTTTTTTGAACGAGAAAACCTGATTCAAAAAAGTTGAATTCAAAAATGATACAAGAAAAAGTGTCGCCATATTGCTGGCGACACTTTTCAATCAAATTCGAGAATCTTTACTTGGCGTATTCAACGCTGCGGCTTTCACGCACCACAGTGACTTGAACCTGCCCTGGGTATTCCATGTCTTGCTCAATGCGTCCCGCGATTTCTCGAGCGATCAGGGCAGCTTTGGAATCGGTGACTTTTTCGGGTTGGACGATCACACGCACCTCGCGCCCAGCTTGGATGGCATACGCGCCAGAAACGCCTGGGAAGCTGGTCGCAATCGTCTCGAGTTGTTGGAGGCGCTTGACGTACGTCTCGAGGTCTTCACGGCGTGCTCCAGGTCGGGCGGCGCTGATTGCGTCGGCGGCGGCAGCCAGAACACTGAAGACACTTTCGCCGTTTTCGGGGTCGTGATGGTGGGCAATCGCGTCAATGACTTCAAAGGGTTCGCCGAAGCGTTTAGCCAGGTTGATGCCGATTTCGACGTGCGTGCCTTCGATTTCGCGGTCAATGCTTTTGCCGATGTCGTGCAACAAGCCAGCGCGACGCGCCAGTGTGGCATCAAGTCCAAGCTCTGCCGCCATGATGCCCGTCAAGTGCGCGACTTGAATGCTGTGCTTGAGAACATTCTGCGCGTAACTCGAGCGGAAGTGCATTCGTCCCAAAAGTTGAAGCAAACCTGGTTTTAGACCGACCACATTGGCTTCAATCGCGGCTTCCTCACCGCGCTCGAGAATGTAGGTTTTCATCTCGTCTTGGGCTTTGGCAACGACTTCTTCGATACGGGTTGGATGAATTCGTCCGTCGGTCACGAGTTGTTCGAGTGCTTTGACAGCAACTTCGCGGCGAATCGGGTTGAAGCTCGAGAGGATCACAGCTTCTGGGGTATCGTCAATAATCAGATCAACGCCGGTCAGGCTTTCAAAGGCGCGAATGTTCCGTCCTTCGCGTCCGATGATCCGACCTTTCATGGCGTCTGACGGAATTGGCACAACGCTGACCGCCATGCTGGCGGTGGTTTCGGACGCAGAGCGTTGAATGGCTTGGGCAATAATGCTCTGGCTGCGACGCTTGACATCGAGGTTGACTTTCTCGAGCATGACCTTGACGCGCACACCTTTTTCTTCTTCGAGTTCAGCATCAAGTTTCTCGAGAATCATTTCGCGGGCGGCTTCGCGCGATAGTTCGCCAACTTCGTAGAGTTTGCGTTCGGCTTCATGAATTTTGGCATCGGCTTGCACCAGCAGTTCTTGATAGCGCTTTTCCTCGACCGAAATTTTTTCCTCTAAGGCGTCCAATTTGACGGCTCGAGCGTCGAGTTGCTCTCCTCTACGGCTTAAACGTTCAGTCTCGAGTCGTGCTTCCTCGCGCTCAGACTTGATACTCTCGCGCTCAGATTTGATACCGTCACGTTCAGCAAGGATCGCATCGCGTTCGCGTTTGTTGTCCTCGTCAATTCGGGTTTTGAGTTGCAGGCTCTCGTCGCGTGCCTTAAGTTCCGCGTCCTTGCGAATGCGGTCGGCGTCAGCGTCGGCTTGGCGGCGAATGGTTTCTGCTTCCCGTCGGATGGATTCGGCTTCCCTCTGGGCGTTCTCGCGCAAGCCTGCGTCGGCTGCGGCACGAGACTCGAGTTCACGCTTGTGTCCCTCTTGAATGTTCTTGAGGTTCGCGTTTTGGAAGAAATACATGAATCCAGCACCGACGAGAAGACTGACAATGGCGTATATAAATTCCATTTCATCTCCTCTCGAGGTTTTAAAGCGAGGTGGTCTGACCATGCCCAAATCCAGGCACAAAGCAACGTTAATTCCGTGCTGGAAACACGAAAAGCGTTTTGCGTTAAGGTTTTGAACGGGGAAGTCATTCCGCCGAAAATCGTATTAAACATAAAGGTTGACCCTTCAGTCCTGAGTGTAACACTTGGAAAGCAAAATGAGCGCAGTCAAGGTCGCTATTCGGCTTCAAGGGCAAAGAAAAAGGCGCAAGTCAATGCGCCTCAAAAAGCATTAAATCAATAAAAGCTCAAGAATGAAGAATTATTCCAAGCTTGCGGGGTCAATCCAACCGCGTTTAATGCCAGTCAAGACTGCTTCAGTTCTCGAGCCAACCCCAAGTTTAGAAAAAATATTGGCGAGGTGAACCTGAACCGTGCGCGGTGAAATCTCCAAGTTTTTGGCAATTTCTTTGTTGGTCGAACCCGTCGCCGCGACTTTTAAAACCTCGAGTTCGCGGGGGCTGAGGGCTTCGCCTTCATATTCGGTTGGGGTGCTCGAGCGAGCCTGGCTGGAAAAACGATTCAAGACTTTTTTGGCAATGCTCGGATGCAACACGCTTTCACCGCTTGCCACGGCGCGAATGGCTTGCACCAAATCTTCGTCTTTGGCATTTTTCAGGATGTAACCCGCCGCCCCAGCCTCGAGCAGCGCGAACACATAAGCGTCATCGTCGTAACTGGTCAGGACTAGAATTGCAGTTTTGGGTTGAATCGCCTTAATTTTCTGGGTGGCTTCAATGCCGTTCATGCCAGGCATCGAAACATCCATCAAAATCACGTCAGGTTGAAGCTCGAGGCTTTTCTGCACGGCTTCCGCACCGTCGCTGGCTTCACCAAGAATTTTCAGGTCTTTGTGAGGCTCGAGCATCTCTCGGGTGCCTTTGCGCACAATTGGGTGATCGTCTACCAACAAAAGGGTGATGTCGCGCTCGAGGTCGGCTTCAAAAGTCATGACTTGATTGTAACTCGAGATTGAGGGCGCAGCATCAAAAAAGTAACGACGGCTGCCACCATAACGACCGCACCCGAAACCGCGAAAACGTTGCGAACTCCGATCAGGCTGGCAAGAACCCCAGAAAAAGCCATCGAGATCAGACTTGCAGTATTCATGACGATGTTAAAATCACTGCCAACCCTGCCCATAAATTCGTTGGCAATTGAACCTTGCAACAACGTGGCAAAGCTTGCCTCGAGCGGTGCGACCACCAAACCGATCACAAAATTGACCGCCACAAAAAACCAAATGTTCGGAACGAGGGCGTTGAAGGATACCAAAATTCCCAAGGCAAATAGACCGCTCGAGATCACCCGTGATGGATTGATTTTGGCGGCGAAACCCATCACCAGCACGCCCGAGAGAATCAGGGCAGCCGTTTCAGATAAATTCACCGCTCCGAGCCAAGTGACTGGAACTTTCAAAATATTGATGATGTAGGGCGTGTACAAAACATTTGACGCGCCCAAACCGAACATCGTCACGCCGCCGCCAACCAAAACCGCCAGCAAAACTTTGCTGCTCGAGATGATCTTTAAACCCTCGAGCAGCGGCGCAATCATGCCCTCAGGTTTTTCGCTGGGTTGAGGCTCGAATTTGGGGACTTTGACCCATAAAACCAGTGCAAAAGAGACAAAAAACGTCAAGGCGTCCACGACGAAGGCTGCTGCAAAACTGTTGGTGAATCCAACGATTACCCCCGCCAGTGCCGCACCGACCACACTCGAGATCACCATGCCGGTTTGTGACATTGAGTTGGCTGCCATGTATTGATCGGGTTTGAGAATTTGCTGCACGACTGCGCCGCGAGCGGGGTTGAAGAACGTGCCCACTGCCGCTTGAACAAAAGTGAGCACGTACATCCAGAGCATTCGGTCTTTGGTCTGGGCGAACAAAAAGCCCAAAACGAGAATGCCTCTGATCAAATCGCTGGCAAGCATGATGGCTTTACGATTGAACTTGTCAACAAAAACACCCGCAAAAAGACCAAAGACAATGCTTGGGACGGCAACCACAATGCTGAGCGTGGCGATGGCTGTAGTTGACCCTGTGAGCTTGTTGACCAAAATTAGTAGCGTCAAATTGGTCAGCGCATCACCAAAGCTCGAGGTGACTTGGGCGATCAGCAACAATAAAAAATTCCGATTGGTCAACGGAGATTCAATTCTCGAGTTTGGAACGCTTTCCGTTTTCATGTTTATAAAATTAAAACATTCATAATAGAAAGTCAAGTTTTATATTCTGACATTTCATGTGTCCAATTCTTCCTCATCTTCTGTTTCAAGCCCATCTACATTGACCTTCATGATCTCCCGCAAAACCACCGTGGCAAACGAACCTTTGGGCAAATCAAACGAAATCCAAAAACCGCCCTCTGCCGTCTCGAGTTCCAGATTCTCGAGTTTGACCCGCGTGATGCGGCGCGAACCCGTGCGATTCTTAAAACCCTCCCAGGTCAATTCAAAAGCTGCCAAAACCTCATCCTCGAGCGCTCGAGACTCTGAAAGCGCAGGCATGACCTTCTTGCCGTATAACGGACCTGTGGCGCTGATCTCAAGGTTTTTTGCCCGTGGGGACTCGAGCGCCGCATCGGTGACCGTGAACATGCCACCAGTCTCATGTTTTTTCGCCACATCGCCCTCGAGCACCTGATCCAACACCCCACGCTCGAGGCGAAGGCGCACATAATGGTTGAACAGCAAACTCTGCAAGCTGCCAATCAAAAAACGCTTTAACGGAATGCTTTCAGGACCGCGCATTCGACCATCTTTGACCAGTTCCAAACCGCGTTCGGCATTGCGTCCAGTGTTACCAAAACGCTGCGGACCAAAATAATTTGGCACACCAAACGTCTCCAGCCTCGCAACGATCGCTTTTGCCCGCTCGAGCGCGTCAGGTTCGGCGTTCCGCACCCGCAAGCGAAACGTATTGCCGCGAAGATGCCCAACGCCCAACTTATTGCCGTGGTAGGTCGTCTCGAGAATCTTCAAACCCTCGAGCTTCAGACTTTCGAGACGAGATTCAAACTTGCGTGGAATGCTGATCCACTGCCGCGTGACGGCATGACGGTCTTTGAGTCCAGCCACGCCAATGTCTTTTTGTTTGATGTTGAGCTGATCCCGAATCGCGTCCATAATAAATTTGGTCGTATTGCCGCGCTTCTCGAGCCAAACGTACAAATGCTCGCCCTCACCAGACAACGGGTACGCGGGTCGTTCAATCACCTGAAAATCCTCGAGTTCCTGACGGATTTTACCGCCAGTGCCAGCAAGGTCGCTCGAGACGAGCGGCAGGTCGTTCCAATCAAAAGAAAACTTCAAGTAAAGCTCCGATCTGAGCAATTTGTTAAGGCTCGAGATATTTTACGGGATTTTTGGCGTTAGACGAAAACGATTCGAAATGTCAAAATACAAGAACTGATGACCCGACGATCACAACTTCCCATGTTTTTGCTCATCGCTTTGATGGTTTCAGGCTGTGATAAACGCGTCAATACCAATCCAACAATTGTACAGACTCGAGCCTCAGCACAAGTCTCCAAAACATTGCCAGAAGTCACAGCTACGAGTGTCACCGCTCAAATGCCCACGATTTCAAACTCACAAACCAGTCCAACCGTGACGACCACACCAGCATCAATGACTGCTCAAACGGTAAAGCAAACGCCGAGCAAACCAAGCAAAACCGTGACCCTCGAGCCAGACTCGAGCGCCCACGCGACGCCTGCTGGTTGCGCCTTACCACCGCAGACCACCAAACTCTCCGCGCCAATTGTACCAAAACAAATCACCGGCAGGGTGGGTTTGTACGTGGCTCGAGTTCCGTCTGGGACAAAAAAATTCGCGCCAATCAAAGTCATTGAAATCAACCCTCAAGGGCAGTTTCCACTGGCTAGTAACTTTAAGCAAAGCATTCTGCTCGAGGTGCTGCGCCAAGTGGATCAGGGTTACATCAAACTCTCTGAAAAGTTTAAGGTGACTCGAGCCAACCAATCGTATGGACGTTTCCCTTATGACGGCACAGACGTGATGGGTTTGGCGACCGCCATGATTGGCTGGTCGGACAACACCGCCACAGACATGTTGTTCAGGCGTATAGGGCTTGGCAGCATTCAACCCATCATGAATGACTTACGACTCTGTAATACTCGAGTTTTACTGCCCACCAAAACCTGGTGGACGGCACAAGCTGGACTTGGTGGCAAAGATTTCCCAAAATACGCGCTGGTCAAAGCCACCCAAAAGTTTGCCAATTATCCGTTCAAAACTCAACTCAAAATTGCGGCAAGATTGGACGCCAACGCCCAAAACACCAACCCCGAAACCTTGCGCCGATACCTGGACAACGGTTATTTTGCGGGACGCAACGGCGGCGTGGACACCATGAGCGAAATTGACCGCAACATTCAAAACGCCAGCACACCCGCCGAATGGGCGCGGTTTATGCACCACGAATTTGTCAATTCTGGCTTGTCAAACTCGAGCCGCAAACTGCTTAGGGACACCATGTCTCAGGGCAAAGGACGAGCATTCCTTCGCGTTCCCTTTGCCTATTTTGGCGGTAAAAGCGGTAACACGGCACGGGTCTTAACCTATTCTGGATACCTCGAGACAAAATCAGGTGATCGTATTATTTACGTGTACTTCAATGACGCCAGCCAAAACTTGATTACTCGAGATGAAACACCTCAAGCTTTTTATCTGATTAATGCCGCCATTCGTAAAGTCATGCGTACCCAAGACCTCGTCCCAATCAAAAAACCAGCACCGAAAAAGGCTTTACCAGCTCGAGTGATCACAAAATTAAACACACCCCGTAAAAACCTGGGGAATTGAGCGAACTCGAGCCTCTCAAATCGCAACTTGGTTCGAGAGCAATCATTTCTTCCAAACAATCACCAAGAATCTCGAAACTCAGATACAATACCCAAGGAGGATTCATGAACAAACTACCCATCATTGCGCTGATCTCGAGCCTTGCCATTGCAGGTACGGTGTTGACAGTCGCAACCCCGAACGTTGCGCTGGCACAAGGAAGCTCAAGCAGTTATTACCTGCCTAAAGGCTTCAAACTCACACCGTTTTTGTCCAAAACACCAATTCGCACGTTTAAAGATTATGAAGTCACCATCAAAGATAAAACCGACTACCGCGCCGTGATCGAAACCGACGTTGGGCGCATGGTTTTGGATTTATTTGAGGACGACACACCCACCACCATCAATTCGTTTGTCTGGCTGGCACGACACCATTATTACGACGGCATCGCCTTTCACCGCGTGGTCGAAGGTTTTGTGGTGCAAGGCGGCGACCCAAACACCCTCAAAACCGACAGCCGACTTTGGGGACAAGGTGGACCAGGCTATCAATTTGGACTCGAGATTCGCAAAAACCTGAATTTCAATACCAAAGGCATCATTGGCATGGCACGCACCCAAGACCCAAACAGCAATGGCAGTCAATTTTACATCACCCTCGCACCAACCACCAGCCTGAATGGGCAGTACACCGTCTTTGGTAAAGTCATCGAAGGTTTGGGTGTACTCGATAAAGTCCTCAAAGGTGAACCGCCCGCCAAACCAACCCGCATGAAACGCGTTTATATCATCGAAAAGAAGAAGTAATCAACAGCAACAAGAAAGAACATCATGTCTGAACAATACATCCCAACCGGTTACAACTTGACCCCAGAACTCTCGAGCGAACGTGTTACGAGCTTTAGCGCCGCAGGGCAAGGCACTGAACCAGGCAAAGCCTACGCCATCGTGCTCGAGACCAGCAAAGGACGCATGGTTGCCGAACTTTATGCCGACAAGACACCGATCACCGTCAATTCTATGGTCTGGCTGGCTCGTCATCACTATTACGACGGGATTGTTTTCCACCGTGTGCTTGACGGTTTTATGGCACAAACAGGCGACCCGACCGGCACAGGACGCGGTGGACCAGGTTACAAATTTGGGGACGAATTCAACCCCAACCTCAAACACCGAGGCAAAGGCGTGCTGAGTATGGCAAACGCGGGACCAGGCACGAATGGCAGCCAGATTTTTATTACGTTTTTGGACACACCACATCTTGACGGTAGACACACTGTGTTTGGTAAGGTTATTGACGGACTCGAGGTGCTGGACAAGCTCACCCGCATTGATCCAAACCGCCCGAGCTTCGGGGTTGAACCAGACGTGATCACACGAGCGTATGTGGTTGAGAAAAACGCGTAGTTGGAAACGCTC
>JANMUC010000790.1:0-1083 GCA_031391225.1 Deinococcales bacterium | reverse complement strand
CGGCTGGTGTAATCGCGGTGAACCAGCGCATTCAAAATCGCTTCGCGGTAAACAACCTCGTCGTAATCCCAGACCTCAATCTGAAACAAGCCAACGTTCAAAGTCTTGTACTGATTTCTGGCTTGGATCAATTCCCGCAGCCGCTCGAGCAGCGCTGGCAAGGGTTTTAGCAGCGTTTCCCTGAATTCAAACTCGAGGTCGTTGGTGGCATGGTTGTAATAATCGAGTTCGGTTTGCGGCACGTAACGCTTTAACGCCCGTGGTGTGCCCGCCAGCAAAATCCCCGCAATGTTGGGTTGTTCAGCCTCGAGCAACCCGAGCGCCTGCAACAAATCCAAATCTGGTAATTCTGCCAAACCCGCACCGCGCCGCGACTCGAGCACGCCGCGAAGTCGGTGCACCTCGAGCGGGTCAATGTCGGACAGGCTGCTCATGGGTGGCACGGTTGCCGTGAAATCGGGGTCGGGCATCGGGTCGCTGGCACTTGCGCCCAGAGGCTCGAGGCTCGCGCCGTTCCAGTGCAGCACCTCGCCTTGTGGGGTTGCCAGCACCATGCGTGACCGTGGCACGTTGACCACCAGTAAAGACTTGCCCTCAAGCGTCGCCGAGGTGCAATTGACGGTCAGTTTTCCACTGGTCAGTTCATAAAGCGCGTGCGTCAGTTGCAAAGGGTGCAAGTCGGGCGCACCCTCGAGCGCCCCGTCTCGGGTCACACCAACGACCATCGTGCCGCCTTTGGCGTTGGCAAGCCCCACGGCATGACGTGCCAGTTCGGCAGGATTGACGTTTCCGTCGAGCATGACGGTGGTGTCTCGAGAGTTGCGAAAAAGGCTCGAGAGGTCGGTAGCAAGCATTTTTTAAGGTTAACATTTTCACTCGAGCAATTTTGCGAATTCAAATGTTAGCAACCAAATGCGTCGAACTGTCTTAATAAATGCCGAGTACTTTTGAAATTCGAGATGCGTTGTGACTTTTTCGCAGTGAAGTCAAATAAGCCGTACTCATATTTCTTTAATTTGATAAAGAGAATATACATTTTTGCGAATCTTCGATGTAAGAATTCCGTCATACACGACGTTTTAG
>JANMUC010000788.1:0-5900 GCA_031391225.1 Deinococcales bacterium | reverse complement strand
GTTCGGCTTTCTCGAGTTTCGTTTGTAATTCAGTCACAACCCGTTCAAGACGTTCTATTCTCGCGTCTCGAGGGTCGATGGTGGACTGACTCATGGGGTGCATGTTACCTCAAACAGTACAGGACGGCGAATCAATTACCGTTTTTAAAAAGCATTTACAAAATTTACTGATACCTGCATGTTCATCTTAAGAGATTTTGGGATGCGATTGTGTGCCTGGAGATATGATTTTCTCGAAAATCGGTAAGAATTGTTGACTTGAGATTGCGAAAATCAAGGAGTGCAAGAACCACAGCCACTAGTAGAATAGGATTTACTTTTTAAAACTCCAAGGTCGTTGTAAGTATACGTTCGGGTTACAGCTTTGTAAGTAGTGCCAGAATTACATGCATCACATGAAAAAATAATAAATGTAGTATCAGCGAATGCTTGACCCATCATAACTACTACTGCAATAGTAGCAATTTTCTTTAACATGATATCCCACCTGTTCTGTTTCTAAAGACTCCGGAGTCTGGGAAACCTAGACAAATAAAACTTACTTGGCTGCAAAATCAAGAGCTTTTACAACAGCATCTCGATAGCTTTTATCAGAGAGCGAGCTTGCATCAGAACCAATCGCAAAGTAGCGTATTCTTCCAAAATATTTATCAGATTTTAGTATAAAAGTAGAAGGGTAAAAAACAGTGTTGAAAAATTGCATCAGTTCTTTTCTTTCGTCGTTAATAAAAGTTATTCCAGGAATTTTAAGTTTCATCGCTGTGTTTGAGATGTAAAAAATTCCATAATTCTTTTTAGAAAGACCAGTCAAAAACGGTTTTAAGCTGTTCAATAAGCCATCACAAGTTGCACAACTACTTTCTGAATTAATAATAAGTGATGTCTTATATTTTTTTGCTGCTAAAAGACCAGCTTTTAACTGATTATTTTGCCATTTAATTTCATTTAGAGACTTTTCAAACCCTGATAATTTTTTCAATGGTCGATCTTTTTTATCAATACTCTGAATAGCATCACCAAGACCTTTGAATTCATACTCAAAGCCATACCTTAAAAACCTAACTTTATTAGCTTCATCGATTAAAAAAGTGCCTATTCCAAATGGGTGTCGTAAAACGTTCTTTATACTACCTGAAGTCATAACACCGAATATTGAGGGAACTGTTAGGGTGACATCTGCTGTTTTACCATACGTAATATTAGGAAATCCACTGGAATCCACATTTACTACCGCATACACAACATTTATTTTCTGCTTAGAAATCTGCTGTTTATAATTTTCAGTAATCCTACTACAACCACCACATATTGAACCGCCAACAAATAAAAGTGTACGCTTGCCTGTAATCGTAAAATTTTCACCATCTGGTGTTTTAAAAGTGTGTTTTGGAAATGTATCACCCACTTGCAAGGGCATGTTTTGTGTGGTGTATAAAAAATCTTGATACAACGCTTCTGTTATTGCCGCATCCTGATTTTGTGGCACTTGACTTAAAATGCGTTGCTTAACTGGTGCGGCTTGCATAGGCATTGCAACAAGCGCTGCAATCATCGGTACTGAAATTAATGCAATAAATGTCTTGTAGGTCAGTGACTGGTTTCGCAAATTGTTCACCTCTAAAATTACAGTTTTAAGACCTGCAAAGCAGGGAATTCATTTTTCTTGTAAACATTTCTTTTCCGAACTGCATTTACTTTACAAGTCAACTCGAGTTTAGCGATAGTGGCATTTGCTACCCACTTTGCGTGACTTCATGCAGTCTTATTTTCAACCTGGATTAGGCATCTCAAACCAGCCTCGAGACCCCAGAACCATAACGCGAATTGACTGCGGTTTTTAATCTCGAGCGGTGCTGCAAGTTCTCTGGTTTTCTCAAAAATTTCATGCTCGAGTTTTCTGGTGCTGCGTTCAGTCAGTGACAGTTGCTGGGCAATTTCAATGGATGACATACCAGATGCCAGAAGCCGTGCTACTTGTAATTCTCGAGTTTTGAAACGGAGTTTTGTGTTGGGATTGTGTGATATTTTCTCGTTGTTCAAAAACGCTTCTATAGCTTGCTGAATAGCTTCTGGGCTGGCATTCACAAGATACACTTCGGGTTTGTACTCGAGGATGCACTGCCAGTAAGCAAGGTTTGGGTTGTCAGTCAAAATGAGCGTCGGTTTGGTCTTACTGTACTGCTCGAGATACGTTAAAGCACTTCCCATTCGAGCATCAGCAAGAATGCAGTGGCTTGCATCGTCACAGCTTTCGTATTGAAATTGTTGCAAGTAAGATTCGAGATTGATTTTAAATTGTTTGAGTTCGGCAATAATTTGAATGCTTTGAGCCACGTAGTCTCCAAAGATTTAAGCAATTTGTAGGAAAGTTTGATTTGGTGACGGCGAATTTGAAAGCAGCTCAATGTTTTTCATTTACAAAGTTTAGAAAAGTATAGCGTAAAAAAAAAATATAATGTCAAACTTAAAAAACCAAGACTTGTTAGACTCGTCTCAAACGCGAAAAATGCGAACACCCAACTTTGTGTGACAAGTATTCGTCTCGAGAATCCCAGAACACATACTCGCCACTAAAACCCAGTTGAATTCAATCTTCAATCTCAAGTTCCTCGAGTTGCAAATTCTTGCGCCAATCTTCCAGCGCCGTGCGAATCACCCCGCTCGAGAAACCACGACGCATCATAAAACCGTAGGCTTTTTCATAGGCTCGAGCGCCAGTCCATTTGTAGGATTGCTTTTCGACCAGTGCGATGGCATTCTCGAGTTCATCGGCGTTTGAACGCTCCATCAGCACATCTTCGACGATATGACGACTCACACCTCGGGATGCCAGTTTTTGGCTTATGGCGAATTTCCCTTTGGTGGTGTCCCTGGCGGCAGATTCGGCGATGGCTTGATCGGATAAGAATTTCAGTTCAATCAGTTTTGTGAGCGTCTGAAGTGCCACCTCTTCACTCGCGCCGCGTTGACGAAGCTTGCGGTTCAGTTCGTGTTTGGTTAAAGCTCGAGCCGCCAGCGCCCGAATCGCGTACTGCATGGCGTCAGAGGCTTTGAGTGAACCTGGTTCTGGTCTGGGCTTCCAGTTCATTTTTTCAGGCGCAAGAATTTCAAAATGCCGTTCGCAATGCCTTTTGCAACTTTTTGCGTGTAGCGTTGCGTGCCAAGGTTACGTCCTTCGGTGGGGTGCGTGCCAAAACCAATCTCGGTCAGAATCGCTGGAATTCTGGCGAAACGAATCACAGCTAAAGAGTTGGGATGCACACCTCTCGAGCGAGCGCCCGTTTGCGCCAACAAATTGGCTTGAACGTCTTTCGCCAGGATTCTCGAGAATTTAAGGTTTTCTTGCACCAACTGATCGTTGATAAGATCACGGGCGGCGTTACGGGTTTGGCGGGTTAATTCGCGCCCGATGCTGCCGCCACCGTTTTCGCGTTCGGCTTGCGCAAGGGTGCTGCTTTCGAGCGGTTCACCAAACAAATACGTTTCGATTCCCTGAGCACTTGAGGGTCCTGAATTGACATGAATCGAAACAAACACGTTCCGATCTGTAGAAGCCATATTTGCACGTGAGTACAAGTCTTTGCGTTTCTCCTTAAAACTCGCGGTTTTCTGAAAGGCATAATCTCCACTTCGGGTCATAACAACGTTCACACCTGCGGCTTGTAAAATCGCTCGAACTTTCAAACTCACACTTAAGGTCACACGTTTTTCAACCACATAACCAATTGCGCCCGGATCAATACCACCGTGTCCAGGGTCGAGGACCACTGTGTATTTTCGTGTTGGTGGACGGGCAGTTGGTGGTTTGGTTTTTACGACACTGACAACCGAGGTTGGCTTGGTCAATTTTGCACCAAGCCCCAATTTCGCGCCAATATCGACCACTACACGGTACGGATTGTTGCCCTCAGCATCGAGTGCAAACACACGGTAGCCTTTGTTGACTCCAAGGTCAAAGGTCGTTTTTAAAATCAGGTTTGCCGTACCAGCATTCGCCTCGAGCTTCCAAGTAGCAACCTCGGATGTGTCGCTCGAGCCTGAAACGGCGGTGGCGGTGGCTGGTTTTAAGTGCAGGATTAATGTGCGCCCATTGACGTTTAAAAGCCATTTGGGCTTGCTGGGCGCGTCCATCACAATTCGGGTGAAGCCTTCGTCGGGGTGGGCTGCCAGACGCGGCATTCCGACACCGTTGGCTTGGGCGAGCAAGGGTGAAGCCAGTAACATGGCAATGGCAACAATCAAAAATAAAGGGATAAAACCAAACCGCATAACAACAGTATAGTGCGATTTGAGGATTCTGCCAGTCCATATGTTGTGGGTTCCTTAAGGGAAACCAAATTTACTTTTCAACAAAAACAAGTTCGGTGGTATCAACCGCAAATTTTACTTGATTGCCGGCAGCCTTTAACAAGCTCGAGAGGCGCACGGTTTGAAGATTGGTTCTGACCAGATCGTCTTCTGGAACGCCAGTGGTGCGGGTGAAAATCATCCAATCGGTGATTGATCCGAGGCTGGGATTTTTGGCTTTGGCATTCAAATAACTGATGGCACGTCTGAACAATTTGGGTAAAATCAACGCGCCGCGCTCGTTGACCGAATCTTTGTTGATCAGTTTGAAATTGGCACTGGCATCACGCGCCCAGACGCCCAGTTTGGAGGCTCGAGCTTTTAAGGTCAAGGTTCGTAAATAATTGCGGTGTGCCTCTGGGGTGCTCGAGTACACGGTCAGGTACGCCATGCCGTTAAGGAGTTGTTTGGCGTTGAGGGTTTTTTGCAAAACGGCGTCGGTCACGCCCAGCCGTGTGCCGTCGGTTAAGCCTTTTACATCCTTCTCGAGCAGCACGTAACTGATTGGGCGACCGTTGCCTTCACCAGCATTGGATAAAATCGCGCCCCGCACGGTTTGCACGCTGGCAGAGGTTACGGTTGCCCCGTCGTTTCTAAACTGCGGGTCTTTAAATCCCATCAGTTTTAACAGCGCATCTCGAGATTCGCTGCCGAGCGGTTGGGCTTGTCCCAAATAATGCAGTTCTGGCGCGTCGATGGCTTCAAACCTCAGTTGCACTGACTGGTCTTTGGACAGTCGAATCCGAGAATTGTTTTTGAGTTGACTGAACAGATTGGTATCGTCAGCAACAAACCGCAGGCTATCGCCGTCAGGTTGCTTGCCGACAATCACAAAAGAGCCGCGTATCAGCAGGAATCTTGGCGCGTCTACGCTTTGGCTTGGGCTGGGTTTGGTTTGAGGCTTTAAAATTGGCGGATTGCTGCTGGGACTTGAAGCTCGAGGCGCGAGTAAAACCCAAGCCAGAAACGCACCGAGCAGCAATGTTAACAGCGGAAACAACCACGGGGTTTTCAGAAACACAGTTCGTAGTTTACTCGAGATTTAAGGCAGTTTTAAGGAACAACGGTACGAATTTGATTCTTGCCCGCACTTTTGCCCGATAAAAGCATCGTGTCGGCTTTGGCAATCACAGCTTCAACACTGCTTTCGTCGGTCACAAATGCCACACCGATGGTGACGCCCAATTGATGTTCACCTGCACTCGAGACTATGGGAGAGTCAAAAATGGCTGCCCGTACCCGTTCGAGAAAATGACTCGCCTCGTTTGAACTGACTCCTGGCAGCAATATGGCGAATTCGTCGCCGCCCAAACGTCCGATCAGATCGCTGGCACGCAACGAATTGGTGATTCGCTGTGCGGCGATGGTCAGGACTTCATCGCCCGCTTGGTGTCCCCAGAAGTCATTGACGCCTTTAAAACCATCCAAGTCGAGCAGCGCCACGGTGACGGGTTGCTGATTTTTTCTCGAGACTCGAATTTGAGCATTCGCTCGTTTAATAAATTCGGCACGATTGAGTAAACCCGTTAAAGAATCGACGCTGGCTTGGCGCA
>JANMUC010000759.1:0-4641 GCA_031391225.1 Deinococcales bacterium | reverse complement strand
GACCAACAAATTCGGACACTACGCCATTTATGGGTGCGAAAGCCAAACACCAGGTTCAAGCGAACTCGCTATGCCCGCCGCTTAACCAAAATATAAGGCAGTCCCGTGGCATCACAGAGTCGGACCGATAAGCGAGGGGATACCAGACCATAGACGCTCTCGAACAACTCGAGCCTGTAACATCTGTGAGCTACCAGCGCCGAGGTGGCGGAATTGGTAGACGCACTGGTTTCAGGGACTAGCGCCCGTAAAGGTGTGAGAGTTCAAATCTCTTCCTCAGCACCAAAAAAGGCACGGCATGTTGAGAGATCAAATGCCGTGCCTTTTCTAATCTCTCAAGATTAAATCTGGCGAATGGATTTTACCTACATCAAAACCCTTGGAATTTCAGAGGGTTTCAGAGTTTGGTTTATTTGTCAGCCTCGATTTTACTTTTGATTGTCTCGAGACCCTTATCAAAATCATTTTGAGGGAAACCGAAAGCGTTCATGGTTTCGGCAACTTTGTTGGCGATAGCGTTGGGTAGGCTGTAACTGAAAATCAGTTGAACGCTGGTTGCACCGTCCTTCTCTTTGAATGCCAGACTGCCCTCGCTTTTGACCGACTCGGCTTCGCTTTCATCATGAATACTGCTCCATTTGATCAGTTGGTTCTCGATACTCTCGGTGGTTTGAGCATCGAATTCGACTTTGGTTCGCAGCGGTCCACGCACCACCCAATGGCTGGTGTTCTCGCCCGTGCGCTTGATGGATTCGACACTGCCGATAAATTCGGCAAAATTCTCGAAGTTCTGCCAGAATTTGTAAACCTGAGCAATCGGTGCGTGAATATCAATAGACTTATCAATCGTAATCATAACAAACCCCCACTCGAGCCATTGCTTTGCTCGAGTCTGAAAAGAAAACCCAACTGCTGGTTTGGGAAGTGGTCGCCACCAAACCTGATTACTGCGAGGCTCGCAGAACAGCCAGATTGTTAAATAAGATTATGGTCTGAAATTGACTTGGTAACAATGAACGGCGTTACAGAAAAACATTGTATCTTGAGACGAACACAAGACACTCGATTACTGGTTTGCAACAAGCCCTAAGCTTCATCAATTCCAGAATTTGTGTTCTAACATGAAACTGTTACTCGAGCCTGAACACACCAGCAAACTTTCGGTTGGAGGGGCGCATGAAGCTGATACTGGTCATTTTCTTGTTGAGCTTGCAAGTTCCTGCGTTTGCTCAGGGGACTATTGTTTCGTCTGCCACCAACGAAGTTGGCGTGCCGCAATTTAAATTTGAACCTTCAATCACGCCTTTTGCAACCAACAAAGCGCAGTCGGTAACGCTGTGTCGTGCCGAACCAGGGCATTCCATGATTGGCGCACCTGAAACCACCGTGCCCTTGTACCTTGGGAACAATCAGATTGCCAAGGTCACAATCCTGGAAAATGAACGCTGCGGATCGGTGTTGATCAAAGTGCCAAGTGATGCCACCTCCCAGTCTGGCACTAATTTGCGAGCCAGCCCAGAATACGGTTTTGGCAGCGCGGTTCAATTGCCAGTCAAACCCGCACCCATTTTATCGAACGCTCGAGCCACGACTGAAAAGCCGTTTCGGATTGCGGTGATTCAACCAGACCCGCTGCCTTGGGAGCAACGCGAACCGATTGATACCAACGCACCGTATGAGGTTTTGGTACGGCTGGTGGATTGGGGTTGTGTCGCAGAGGTGCTGGCGGATGAAAAGCTCTGCCCTGGTGTAACCGCCGAAAATGCCAGCGGCGTATCTGGCGGCAAAGTCATCGCAGGATTGTTCGCCAATCAACGATTTGAAGTTCCAGTGGTTTTTACAGGCAAGGAAAGCGAAGTACGGGTGCGTGTCCCGCCGCCAAATTTAGTGCCAGGGAAATTCGCGTACAAACTTGTGATGGTCGAACCCAGAAATCTGGTGCGGGCACTCGAGAATGCCGATGTGGTTACGCTCGAGTACCGAGCAGCGATTGATGATTTGCGTCTTCTTGTTCGTCCAGAGCATCCGCAATTGGGCGAGGCAGTCAACATCAAAGTCGAATTGGTTAACAAGGCGGGCTTGGCAGTCAAAACCGATCTCGAGCTTGATATTACGCCCAGCTTATCGCCTGGGGGCAGCCTCAACCCAGAAACGGTGATCGTGGCAAAAGACAAATCCTCGAGCAGCTTTGTTTTTAGAGGCTTGACCTCACAAACCCAAACCCTGACTTTTAGCTTACTGAACACCCCTCGAGTTCGCAGCTTTCATCTGTTCGTGCCGTGGTTGGCGCTGTTGATTACGGCGATCAGTTCGGTGCTGGGCAGCGCGTTGTTTCAAACTATTTATAAAGGTGACATTCCCGTGCGGCGCGTGCTGATTGGCGCGGTGCTCGGGTTGGCATTGTTGTGGGCTGCCGCTTACGGGCTGGCGACCCTGCCCAAAGAAACCTTCTTAAACTTGGGCGAATTGGCGGTGGCATTCCGCAACATCATCGCTGGCGGCGCGGTGGGTTTGATTGCAGGTTTTGGCGGCGCGAGGTTGCTGGCAGGGTTTGTGCCGAAAGCCAAAACGCCGTAACGCTCGAGCTTCATTTTACGACTTGCCAGATTTTGTGTGTTGTTCCGCCAGCGCGACATAACCTTCGACCAGCCGCACAATCACAGGATTGTGCGTGTGAACGCCGTGCGGTTCATCCTCTCCCCCACTGACCATGTGCGCCACGACTGCCGCCTCGCCGTCTCGAGCGATTAAAAGCGGGTGCTGTCCAGTCGCGGCTATCGCGGGCAGGTTCTCGAGGCTCGAGCGCGTGACCGCAACACCGCGCCCAACTCGAGCCTCAAATTTATCGAGCCGCGCCGATTCGCCTGCAACATGAATGCTGCGGCGGGCATTGAGCATGATGTCTTCGATCAAACTTAAAACGGCAGCCTCGCCGCGCAACGGATAAACGGCTTCGGGAACGGGTTCGGGCGTGAGCCGCGCCAGCGAACGCTCGAGTCCTTCAATCCGAGTGTCAAAATCGCGTTGCGCCCGATCAATGTATTCCCGAGCCGAAAGTGGCGCGTACTCGAGCGGTGAAAGTTGAGTTCTGGTCGCAAGCCCTCGAGCCTCGAGCCGCTCTAAGGTTTCGTAGACTTTGGGGCGCGGTATTTTAGAATTTCGCGCGATTTTAGCGGGTTGCGCCCGTCCCAAAGCCAGCAATGCCGTGTAGGCTCGAGCTTCGTATTCGGTTAAGCCCAGGGCTTGCAGGTGCAGGTGTGCTTCCACGGCTTGTATGTTACTCGAGTAGGTACAAGCTTGTGAAGAGGTAACATTAAAAGGAACTCGGAGCTTATCCATGAATCTCGAGATATTCAATATCGCACCACCGCAGGGCACAGGTATTTTTGAAACTTTCATGATTCCTGGATCGTATTGGAGTTATTATGGAACTTGTTGAATTTATAGCAAGCTTAATACGAAATATGATGTCAATTATCTACGGACTACCGCCGTTATTGTGGAAAGTTTTACTTAACGCATTTATATATTTTTTTATCTATAGTTTAATAATTGTTTCATCACCAAAATTTCTAAAAAATTTAAAGTATTTTTTAGTTTCCTTGAAACTAGGTATTTTTTGCGTATTTTTTCTATTCATTTTTTTCCAATTACAAGGTTCATTTTTAGTTAAATTGCGATACGGACTTTCAGTCAGTATTTTATTTATAGTTCTAGAGAAGACATTGCAATTAAAAATTTGGAAATTAACATTTAAAAAAATCCAAGTTTATTTAGAAAAAACATTTAGCTATTTTAGCAAAGAATCATACTTTATTGGTAATACATCCAGTATAGTTCAAGCAATTGTCGCAACTATTATTGCCTACTATTCTTTACAAATTGGATGGAAAGCTAACCAATATCTTGAAAAACAAACAGCATTAACTGAAAGGCAAACTCTAGCTACTGAAAATCAAAGTTTACCTAAATTTAGTTCACAAATGCGATTTGATAAAAAAACAAAGACGATTACAATTGAATCTGAAAATACAAACTTAACTGCAAAAACTTTTTATCCTGATCTCAGTATTTATATTGAAATTATAAACGAACAGAATCGTACCAAAGTTTATAATTTAAACGAATATAATTCTTTTAACTTCACCAACAAAATTTCGTATAAACCATTAATGACAACTTTAACCCCAAATAAATTCTTATATAAGAATATTATTGAATCCATCGACAAAAAAGTTGAAAAATTTTTTCGTGAAAAAAGAATAGTAACAGTTGAATTAACTTTTCTTGTTGAGATAACTTCAGTTGACTTTTTCGATAAGCAAAATAATGACTGCATCGTAATTAAATCGCATATATTTACAACCGAATCCTCGGAAAGTAAATTTCCAGACCCCGAACTAAATTCCTGCGATGGATATTTTTTTAATAAAACAAATCCCAAGGGCAGGAGACAACTTATAGGTAAGATGGGCATTGATTCTTGGTCTTGGAAGAAATTACTGGCAACATTCAATTAGGTAGTGGTTGTGCATCATACTGACCCCAGTGGTCGTTTAGGGAACACTTGGACTCGCAGTAAATCCAGAACACTCCAAACTCGAGCAGCCAAACCAATCGCCATCGCAGGAGTCCGATCCT
>JANMUC010000736.1:0-8281 GCA_031391225.1 Deinococcales bacterium | reverse complement strand
TTTGAAGAACGTTTCAAAGCGTGATTTCAGTCCCTCGAGAATCCGCACGGTGTCGCTGCGGGTCGGCTCGAGGACATCAATTTTCTGAAAACGCCTTGCGAGGGCGCGGTCTTTTTCAAAGGCTTTAAATTCGTTGAAAGTCGTTGCGCCAATACAGCGCAGCTTGCCCGTCAGCGCAGGTTTCAGCATGTTGCTGGCATCCATCGTGCCGCCCGAGGTTGCACCCGCGCCCACAATCGTATGGATTTCATCAACGAATAAAACGGCGTTCGGGTGATTCTCGAGGTTTTTGATAACCGCTTTTAAACGTTCTTCAAAATCGCCCCTAAAGCGTGTTCCAGCCAGCAATGAACCCATGTCCAAGGAGAACAATTCTGCACCGATAAGGCGCGTTGGTACATCGTTCGCCACGATTTTTTGCGCCAAGCCCTCGAGAATCGCGGTTTTACCAACGCCAGGATCACCGACCAAAATCGGGTTGTTCTTGTTGCGCCGTACCAGCACTTGCAAAACGCGGGTCAACTCGGCATCGCGTCCGATCACGGGGTCAAGTTCGCCCTTTTCGGCTTTGGTAGTTAAATTCGTGCAGTACGCCTCGAGCGGATTTTGCGCCACCCCAGCCGAATCGTCACTGCTGCGCTCATTGCGACCCTCACCACTCGAGCCAGCAGATTCTGTTGGACTTGTCCCCGCCGGTAGTGCGCCCCTCGAGATTGCGCCCGTGATGTCCACCCGTGAAAGCCCAAAGGATTCGAGCAGCGCAAACACCCGCGATTGCCGCTCGTCGAACATGGCAACCAGCACGTTCGCGCCGTTGGCTTCGTCGCGTCCAGCCGCCCGCATTGACATCACCGCACGTTGCAAGACCCGTTGAAACGCCGTGGTTGGTGCGGGTTCAAGCCCGTTGACCGCCTCAAACTCGAGCATCAGGGCGTTCAAATCCTCACGCAGGGCGGTCAGGTCAACGCCGCACCTCGAGAGGGTCAGTTGCGCGTCGGGATCATCGAGCAAGGAGAGCAGCAAATGCTCCAAACTGGCGTACTCGTGAGAGTTTTGATGCGCAATCTCGAGGGCGCGGTGGACGCTTCGTTCTAAGTTTGGGGTCAACATAAAAATTCCTTCACGCGGGTGCTCATGCGGGTTCCAGGGTGCATTGAAGCGGGTGTCCCTCTTCGCGGGCGGCTTGTTCGACTTGGTTGACTTTGGTTTCGGCAATTTCAAACTCGTAGACCCCGCACACGCCAACGCCAATACGATGGACGTTCAGCATGATTTGCACGGCTTCGCCCTCGGCTTTTCTGAAAAATCGCATCAGCACATCAACCACAAAATCTTGCGGGGTGTAATCATCGTTTAACAGCAGCACGCGAAACATTGGCGGTGTTCGCGTCTGCGATTTGGGTTGAGTTCGGGTGATGGTACTGGTATTGCTCACCCTCAAAGTTTAGCAAAACCAAGGATTTGCAATTGTGAATTTAGAGTGAACCTTGTGTCACACTCGAGCCAGAATGATCGCCACATTTTTGGTCACGCGCCAAGTCCCAGTTTCAAACCGAGTCTCGAGCACTTTTGCAAATGCTTTCCGCCCTCGAGTCCAAGCAGTTTTTGAGATGTCATACAAACCCTGAATCGAATCCCAGTATTCCAGCACGGGTCTTGCGCCAGGAAACTCAAGGTTGCCTTCGAGTTTTGTGAATGTGGTTTTGCCAAAAACCTTTGCTATTTCTGCCTCGAGATGCGCGGAAAAAACCAATGACTCAGAACGTTGGCTCTTGATTGATGCAAACTCCGTATCATCTTCAACGGCTTCAAACACCGCCTGCCAGAACTCGAGCATATAACCATCATCGTTGGTGACTGCCATAAATCGCCCGCCAGGTTTTAAAACGCGTTTTGCTTCTCGTATCGCTTTGTTCATGTCTGGAACGTGATAGAGCATGTGCCGCGCTGTGACCACGTCAAAACTCGAGTCAGGAAACGGCAGTTCCATTGCATTCCCTTGAATCCATTCCACTGCGTTTGTTTTTGCGCTCGCCACTTCAAGCATTCCGCTCGAGAAATCCATACCAACCAAACACCCAAGATGCCCAACTTCACGTAAGCGTGTTGGGAAATACCCAGGTCCAGTGCCGATGTCCAGCAAACTTTCTTGTGGATCGAGCTTCAAAACTTCATCTACGCCTTCCTCGAGATTCGCGCCGACGCTGTACAACTGATGCGTCCGAATTCGGGTTTGCAAGTGCTGATCGGTGCTGTATTGCTGCGCCACCATTTGCGGGTTGTTCATGGCTCCAGAATAACAGTTCAACAACCATGACCCGAATCTCGAGTTTTGATTCAAGGGAACTTTTTGGACCTTGCAATACTCCAATGGGTATCTATTCCCAGAAAAGGGGTTGTTATGCAAAAATCTTTTGTTGTTTTCAGCACCGTGCTCGTCAGCGCAGGAGCGCTCGCGTTTGGGCTGCTCAACTCGAGTCAGGCGCAATCGCCCACTAAAAAACCGAACATTATTCTGATTCTTTCTGACGATGAAGACACAAAAATTCATGCGTTCATGCCCAAAACCAAGGCGCTGCTCAAGGATCAAGGCGTCACACTCTCCAATTATTTTGTGACCTATGCGCTGTGCTGCCCGTCACGCTCGAGTATTCTGCGCGGTCAATACCCGCACAACACCAAGGTTGAAGGTAACATGCTGCCGCAAGGTGGTTTTCAAAAGTTTTTGCAACTGGGACTCGAGGACAGCACCATTGGGACTTGGCTGGAGGGTGCGGGTTATCGCACGGTTTTTGCGGGCAAATACCTGAACGGTTATGGCAATAATGACCCCAGCCATGTGCCGGCAGGTTGGAGCGAATGGTACGGCGGAATTGGAAATGCGCCGTACAGGGATTACAATTACGACCTCAACGAAAACGGCAAGACCGTCCATTACGGCACTGCCCCCCAGGATTACCTAACCGATGTGATCTCGAGCAAAGCGGCGGATGCCATCAAACGCGCATCGCAAGATGGCAAGCCTTTCATGCTTTACCTTGCGCCGTTCACGCCACACTCGCCAGCGAATTTTGCGCCCAGACACGCCAACCTTTTCAACGATGCAAAATTGCCACAAACACCATCATTTAACGAAGCCGACATCAGCGACAAATCTGCATTTGGCAACAATCGTAAACTGTTAAACAATCAACAGATTGCGCGAATGCAGGCGTTGTACGTCAAACGTCTGAAATCCTTGCAAGCCATTGACGACATGGTTGAGAACCTGGTGAAGACCCTCGAGGCGACCAAGCAACTCGAGAATACCTACATTGTTTACACCTCCGACAACGGCTTTCACATGGGTGAGCACCGCATGATGGAGGGCAAAAACACCGCCTTTGAAGAGGACATTCGTGTTCCAATGATTGTTCGTGGTCCTGGTGTGCCAGCAGGCAAGAAACTCGAGGGTATGGGGCTGAACATTGACCTTGCTCCCACCTTTGCCGAGATTGCAGGTATCAAAGCACCAGATTTTGTCGATGGACGCTCCTTACTGTCACTCTTGAAATCGAACAACGCACCAAATCCGTGGCGCTCGAGTTTTATGATCGAAAGACGCGGTGGAAAAGACGCGCAACGAGAAGATGGCGATGCCAACGAACCGCAGAATGCGCTCGAGTTTAACGCCATTCGCACACCAGATTGGACTTACGTCGAATACGGCGATGGTGGACGCGAATTGTACGACCTGAAACGCGACCCGTATCAACTTGAGAACATTGCCGCCAAAGCCGACCCTACGCTGGTCAAGGCATTGTCGGTCAGGCTCGAGCAACTTGCCGCATGTGAGGCGGCGGAGTGCCGTCAGGCAGAGGATGCAGCAAAACCGTAATCTCGAGATTGGTCATGATCGAGTCTTGCTTGAGAGGCACAACATATACTGCATGGTTTTAGACCCGCTCGAGGCGTTCATGTGGCAACGGCGGCAATTCAAGCCGAATTTCATCTCCTGGTTTCACTTCACCACCTGCCAGCACCACACCCATAATCCCAGCTTTGCGAATCAAATTCCCAGCTTCGTCACGGTCAAGCACGGCGTTCATTAAACCAGCTTGCAAGCCGTCAAGTTGCGTGCAGGGATTGCGCAAACCCCTAATCTCGAGCATCGCGGTTTCGCCCAAAAACATTTTGGTGCCTTTGGGAAGACTGAGCAAATCAATCCCGCGTGTGCTAATGTTTTCGCCCATTTGTCCCGCCTGAACCGTAAATCCTCGAGCGTTTAGTTCATCATGAAGTTCACTGTGAATGAGATGCACTTGGCGCAAATTGGGTTGCGTCGGGTCAGCCGCCACTCGAGATCGGTGTTTGACCGTCACGCCCATGTGTGCGTCACCTTCGACGCCCAGCCCCTCGAGCAGCATAATTTTTGCTTGCTCGAGTTTGCTCATGGTGTGTGTACTACTTTTGAAAACAGCTTCTACTTTGGCGTTCATCATTTCTTCTCCTAGTATGATTATTATAGTGTCCCATTAAGTCATGGTTTCGGAGGTCGTTATGGCAAAAGATCGTCAAGATTTATTCCGTTACGTAGTCGAAGAATTCGCCGAAGATTACAAAGAGGGCGAAATCAGCCGTCGAGAATTTTTGCGCCGTATGGCACTGCTGGCTGGTGGTGTCGCTGGTGCGAATGTGCTGATTGATTCGCTTGGCATGAACACCGCCAGCGCCGCCGAATGGCAGCAGGTCTTTGCCAACATTCCAGACCGTGAAAACGTGCTTTTGGCACAACAAGTCAACCCCGACGATCCTGATATTAAAGCCCAAATGATTACCTTTGAGGCTCGAGGCTTCACGCACATGGCGTACCTGGCAAAACCTGTGAAGCTCGAGAAAGCGCCTGGTTTGCTGGTGATTCACGAAAACCGTGGGTTGCAACCGCACATTCAGGATGTGGCGCGTCGTGCCGCCAAAGCCGGTTATGTGGCAATGGCGGTTGATTTGGTTTCCAAGGCGGGTGGTACAGCAAAATACACCGACACCGCGCAAATCTCGAGCCTTTTGGCGCAAACCCCAGGCGAAGAGCACGAAGCGAATTTGCTCGAGAATTTAAAGGTTTTGAAAGCAACCGACGGTGTGATTGCAGATCGTTTGGGTGCGTTTGGGTTCTGTTTCGGTGGCGGTTTGACTTGGCGACTTGCAACGGCTGCCAGCGAGTTAAAAGCCGCAGTGCCTTTTTACGGTCCGGCACCAACCCTCGAAAAAGTTCCAAACATCAAAGCGGCAGTTTTGGGTGTTTATGGTGGCAATGACGCCAGAATCAATGCAGGCATTCCAGCGCTCGAGGAAGCCTTGAAAAAAGCAAAAACCAATTACGAAATCAAAATTTACCCCGCTGTCAACCACGCATTTCATAACGACACGGGCGCAAATTACAACGAGGCGGCAGCAAAAGACGCTTGGGCGAAAGCGCTCGAGTGGTTTAAAAAATACGTTTAAGCTTTCTGGCAACTCAAAGTTCGTCGTGATACTGCGGCGAACTTTTTTGTATCTTCAGGTGTCACCTGCGGTACACTCATTTGCATGTCGATAGAAAAGTATTACTTGACCTATGACCTGATCGCCGCTCAGGTCGAAAGCCTCGCCGAACGCCTTTCACACGAGAATTTTGATGCCATGCTGGTCGTGACCAGGGGCGGCATGATTCCAGGTTCGATTCTGGGATACCGCCTTGGTTTGCGCAATATTCTCGTGGCTGCCGTCGAATTTTACGACGATGCCACGGGAGCAAGGGGCGCGGCTCCCACATTTTTACAATTTCCTGCCGACCCGTTACTTCACAATAAGCGCGTCTTGGTGGTCGATGAGGTCTGGGATTCTGGACGCACGATTCAAGCTGTCGCCACCAGGGTTCGACTGGCGGGCGCAGAACCCGTGACGGCAGTCTTGCATTACAAACCAGGCAATTCCGAGGTCGATTTAAAACCCGATTATTATGTCGAAGAAACCAATGCTTGGATTGTCTACCCGTGGTCAAAGCACGAAAAAACCGTCTAACTCGAGCATCAGGGGGTTATTATGAATCTTGATCCGAACCGAACCATCACCGAACTTAAAGAACTTCGGGCGTTAACTGGTGACGAAAACGGTGCGCAACGCGTGGCATTCACCGAAACCTGGCACAAAGCCAGGGATTGGTTCAAGTCTAAACTTGCAGCTTTGCCAGTCACCATCGAGCAAGACCCAGCAGGAAATTTGTGGGCAACCTTGCAAGGCTCGAGCGAGACGGAGCTTTGGATTGGTGGGCATATCGACAGCGTACCGAACGGCGGTTGGCTCGACGGTTGCTTGAATGTGATTGCGGGTTTGGAAATCTTACGTCGAATCGCCAGCGAGGGAATCCCGCCCGTGACGGTGCGGCTGGTGGACTGGGCAGATGAGGAGGGCGCACGTTTTGGACGCAGTTTGTTCGGCTCGAGCGCGATTTCAGGGTTTTTTGACCCCAACGATTTGCGCAACCGTACCGACAAAGACGGCATCAGGCTCGAGGATGCGGTGAGAGCCTACGGTATCAATTTGGACACCGCCCTCGAAGCTGGCAGCGCCAAAAAGAATGCCGCCGCCTACCTCGAGCTTCACATCGAACAAGGTCCTGTGCTCGAGAAAATGGGACTGCCACTCGGCGTGGTGCTCGGTACAAAGGGCGTGGAGCGCCATGCAATCGCATTTATTGGTCAGGAAGCCCATTCGGGCAGCACGCCGATGCTACAACGCCGTGACGCGCTGGGGGCAGCAGCCAAACTGAGCCTTGAGATTCGAGAGATTGCCAAAAAACACAGCGATGCGGTTTGCACGGTTGGCAGTGTCAAAACGTTTCCAGGCATTGTGACCGCCGTGGTTGGGCGCTGCGAAATGACTTTAGATCAACGCGATTTGAGCGCCGAAATTCTGGCGCAAATGAACTCTGAGGCTCGAGAAGCCAGCGAAAAATTTGCACTCGAGGAAAACGTGACCGTCGAATGGAATAAAATTTGGGACATCGAACCGATTGCCTTTCATCCAGATTTGATTGCGCTGTGCGATGCCGCGATTCTCGAGACGTGCGGAACAAGTCACATGCTGCCCAGTGGACCGCTGCACGATGCTGCCGAGATTTCCAGGGCAGGCATTCCGACAGTCATGATGTTCGTGCAAAGTTTGCGCGGGATTAGCCACAATAAAATCGAGGATACGCGCGAGGAACATCTGGCGTTGTCGGTGAGGGCGTTTGATGCGCTGGCGAGCAAAACAATCGAGTGGATTCAAAATAAAACGTGATTGCAAAAATTCAAATTTCCAACACTCGAGAAGCCACTCAAATCCTCGAGCTTCAACGCCTTTCGTACCGTGTCGAAGCTGATTTAATCGGTTCAGATTTAATTCCTGGCTTGCATGAAAACCTCGAGCAACTGCAAAACAGTGATGAAACGTTTTACGGTTTTTTTGAAGCACAAATTTTATGGGGTGCTATCTCGTTTAAGCTCGAGCATCACACGCTAGATATTCACCGTTTGGTGGTACATCCAAATCATTTTCGCCAAGGGATTGCCAGAAGTTTGCTCGAGTTTGTTTTAAAGCCCGAGCTGAAAGCGAAACGCTGTATTGTGCAAACGGGCGTTTTGAATTCGCCAGCAATTGGCTTGTACCAAAAACTGGGATTTGTTGAACTCGAGCAGCGTGAAGTGATTCCTGGTTTGTGGGTTTGTGTGCTCGAGAAAATGCTGCCTAATTCAGTTTAAACTTTCAAAATCGAGTTACTTTGAAGTTGAAGCTTCAGTTCAATTCTTGAGTTGAAAGCTTTTGATTCTCGAGATTCAGAGTTTGCCGGAAATGTTGGACTTGCTCGAATAACCTTGGCGGAGTAAGAATGGTGCATGGTCAAAGACCGATTTGGCAATCAAACGAGCGCGGCAAACTCGAGTGCCGTGCAGCATCTTGATTCGGCACTCGATTGCTTTTTGTTCTTTAACGGCTCAATACCAGACGAGATCAATTTATCCTTGCAAGCCGATCCAAATTTCGTGCTCATACGGGCACTGCAAGCTTACATTGGCGTGCTTGGTACAGAACCAAACGATGCCCAAGCCGCTCGAGAATCATTTTTGGCATTCAAACACCCTTCAAAACTCGAACCTCGAGAGCGATTGCATCTTATGGCGGCGGAATCTCTGCTCGAAGGTGATTTTTTGGGTGCTGGACGGATTCTCGAGGAAATCACCATTTCGCACCCACGGGATTTGCTGGCACTTGGGGTTGGGCA
>JANMUC010000723.1:0-3978 GCA_031391225.1 Deinococcales bacterium | reverse complement strand
GTGGCGGCCTCCTGAAGGCGCGAGTCGAGCGTGGCATGCACCACCAGACCATCGGCAATGACTTTTGCTGGTCGAGGCTCGAGCTTGGAAAGTTCGGCTAGAATCGCCCACAAGTAACGCATCGAACCAGGCAAAAACTTCGGCGCGTTGCGTACCTCTCGAGCGATCAGGGCATCAAAACCGCTGCCAAAACCATTGATGAAAGCTTTAGCGCCGATTCGTCCCGCATCCAGAACCTCGAGTTTCCCGTTGGCAATGATGCTGACCGCCGCCTCGAGGTTGTTTAACGGAATCTTCGCCCCCCTGGCGAAATCGTCGCCCGTCCCAAGCGGAATCACCCCCACCGCACGGTCTGAATGATTGGTCTGCTCGAGCAAACTGGCGATCACTTCATGCAGCGTGCCGTCACCGCCAACCACAATGATCGAATCGTTGCCAGCCAATGCCCTTGTAAAATCCCTTGCCGCCCCAGCCTTGTCGGTCAGGAACAAATTGTACTCGAGCTTTCGACTCTCGAGCGCCGTTTGAAGCGCTGGAATGGCACGGCTGGCACGCCCACCGCCAGCGGTAGGATTGAGGATGACCTGAAGCATTTCTCAGTCTAACGCGTAAAATTGCAGTATGACCCTTCTCGAAGCCGAAAAAAGTATCCAAATAGGGGAGATCACCAGTCTCGAACTCGTCAACCAAGCTTTGGCAATCAACGAATCTCGAGCCGAATTGAACGTTTTCGCTTACTTGGCAGCCGATAGCGCTCGAGAAGCCGCCAAAATTTTAGATCAAGAAACCAAAGCAGGAATTTCTCGAGGCAAGCTTCACGGTGTTCCAATCACGGTCAAAGACTTGTTCAATGTTGCCAACATGCCCACCAAAGCAGGAACAAACGCTGTTTTGCCCCTCGAGTTCCAAGATGTTCAAAGCGACTCGAGCGCGGTCAAAAGATTGCGTGAGGCTGGTGCGGTGATTCTTGGCAAAACCAACATGCACGAAATTGCGCTCGGTGTGACTGGTGAAAACCCAATCACGGGCGATGTGAAAAACGCCCTTGACCCAAGTTTGCAAGCTGGTGGCTCGAGCAGCGGAAGTGCTGTCAGTGTCGCCGCAGGAATTGGTTTTGCCAGTTTGGGTTCGGATACAGGCGGTTCGGTTCGGATTCCAGCCAGTTTTAACGGCGTGGTCGGTTTCAAACCGACTTTCGGTGTTGTGCCGCTTTCTGGTGCGCTGCATTTGTCCATGACTTGCGATCACGCTGGACCAATCACTCAAAACGTCAGTGATGCTCACGCCGTACTCGAGGTTCTTGCCGCTCGAGTCTTCCCAATTCAAAACCTCGAGACTTTAAAAAGCTTAAGCTTTGCTGTGCCTCGAGTTTGGCTTGAAGGTCGTTTGGGCGTTGGTGTGCGTCGTGATTTTGAAAGTTTGCTCGAGCAACTGCGGTCTGCTGGGGCAAGTGTGGTTGACTTAAATCCAGACCACCTCGAGTTGGCATCTCCCAGTTACACGCCCATCGTTCGTGCCGAAGCCGCATTCGTTCACCGTGAAACGTTGAAGGCGGGTGGTCAGGGCTTTTCTGAAGGCGTACTTGCCCCACTTCAAGCTGGCTCGAGCATCACTGCCAGCGAATATCTCGAAGCTCGAGCTTTACGCCGCCAAATTCGATCCGGACTCGAGACTGTACTTTCAAGTTGTGATGCCCTGATTCTGCCAGCCGCACCACTGCCAGCACCAAAACGCGGAACAACCCACGTCACGCTCGAGAGTGGCACTGTAACCCACAGAAACGCCTTCCTCGAGTTGACTGCACCATTCAGTTTGGTTGGGCTGCCCACACTCTCAATGCCATTCACCAAAATTGGTGGTTTGCCCGTTGGACTGCAAATCGTGGGCGCTCGAGCTTCAGACGCGCATGTGCTCGAGATTGGGTTGATGCTCGAGACATTCTTGAAAGGATTACAATAAACCCACATGCTCGAGAAACTTCACTTAAAAAATGTTGGACCCGCCCCCGAACTCGAGATGGAATTCGCGCCCCGGTTGAATATTATTACGGGCGACAACGGGTTGGGGAAGAGTTTTATTTTAGATGTTGCATGGTGGGCACTTACAGGCACACTTTCATCAAAAGTTGATGGTGGGTATGTGGCTCTCCCGTTACCTGGCGTAAAAAAGCCCCCTGAGATTCGATGGAAAAGTCTTCATCCGACCCTGAATAACCCATTCGCTGAAATATCAAATAAAGCAATTTTTGACTTTGTAAAGCATCAATGGATTGAAAATGGAACAGTAACTAGACCACTGAACTTCTTGATGATTCACTCAAGAATGGATGGACATTATTCAGTTTATGATTCGTATCGAACCAAACCATTTTCGCATGGCATTTCTGTTTTTAATCTTAAGCAAGTGTGGGATGGTTTGACTCAAGGTGTCAGTATTGTATGTGAGGGATTAATTCGTGATTGGGCAAGTTGGCAACGCGAAAATGGGAATGTTTTTCACCAACTTAAAATGGCTCTTGAAATTATGTCACCAAATCAAGATGAAAAACTTGAATTAGGAGAACTTACACGGGTTATGGATGATGCTCGAGATATGCCTACACTAAAGATGGCATATGGTCAGGAAATTCCGGTAATTCAAGCTTCTGCGGGTATCAAGCGAATTATTTCGTTGGTTTATATGTTGGTGTGGGCATGGAAAGAGCACTTAATTGCTGCAAAATTGACGCAACAGCTACCAACGAAAGAAATAGTGTTACTCATTGATGAACTTGAGGAACATTTACACCCTCGTTGGCAGCGTGTAATCTTAAATTCAATTCTCGAAGTTGCAAAAACCATCATGGGAACAAGTGAAGTACAAATCCAGATTATTGCCACAACCCACTCACCGCTTGTCATGGCAAGTCTCGAGCCACTTTTTGACCCTGAAAAAGATGCTTGGTTTGACTTAAATCTGGTCAAAGGCGAAGTGACACTCGAGAAAATGCCTTGGTACAAACGTGGCGATGCTGAAAAATGGCTTATCAGTGACGCTTTTGATTTGGGCAATATGGGAACTGGGTCTGTTCCTCGAGAAAAGGCAATGCTGAAAGCTGCTGCGTTGTTCCGTGAACCAAAAGTTTCAAAGAAAAAATTTCTCGAGATTGACCGAGAATTGCGGTCTGTACTTGGGGAAATGGATGATTTTTGGATTCGTTGGCGTTTCCTTGGCGAGAAAAAAGGCTGGTTGTGATTCCAGTTCAGCTTCAGCCAGAACCAAGCGATTTTAATCAAAAAGTACGGGTGAAGGGTTTAGCTTGGATGAGTAAAAGGCGCATTGATATTAAAAAACCAAAACCTAAAAATATCGAACTCGAGCCATATTGGCGTGATTGTTTACCTGATCTACGTGCTGCATACAAAAGTGTCTGTGCATATGTTTGTATTTTTGTTGAAGAGGTGGCGGGTCATGCCACTGTCGAGCATTTTGTGCCAAGCTCGCAACGTCCAGATTTGGCGTATGAATGGAGTAACTATCGCTTTGTTTCAGGATTGATGAACGGAAGGAAAAGTAATTTCAAGGATGTGCTTGATCCGTTTTCGCTTCCTGAGCACACGTTCTTCTTGGATTTTTTGAGTGGTGAAATTTTTGTGAATCCTGAATTACCAGCAAGGCAAAGATTGAGGGCGGAGAAAACGATACAGCGTTTGAAACTTTATGATGCCGCATGTTGTCGTGTCCGTTTGAGATATTGGAATAAGTTTACTCAAAAAAAGATAGTTGAATCAGAGCTACAGGAGTTCTCGCCGTTTGCATGGCTCGAGGCGAAACGTCAGGGTTGGTTGTAACTCGAGATTTTCTGTAACGCAATTTCTGATCTAAGTACCCCAACAGAATTAAGTTAACATAAAACAAATGGCTCAAAATTGATCCTCAACGAATCACCAACCGCCCCAAGAGCCAACGTCACCTGATAAAAAAGACCTTGCTCACAAC
>JANMUC010000702.1:0-7026 GCA_031391225.1 Deinococcales bacterium | reverse complement strand
CCTAAAGTAATTCGCTCGAGTTCGGTCGCGGGAGGTTTAAACGCAGCCTGGGCAGAAGCCACGGGACTTCCCAAAGGCTTGCCGGTGATCGCTGGTGCGGGTGACAACGCGGGTGCAGCCATTGGGCTTGGACTCTCGAGCGCTCGCCCTGGGGTCGGCAGCGTCAGCCTTGGCACAAGTGGCGTGATTTTCTTACCGCTCGAGAAACCGAGCGTTGACCCTGAAGGTCGCGTGCATTTGTTCTGCCACGCCGACGGTGGTTATCATTTTCTGGGTGTAACCCTGGCGGCGGCGGGCAGCCTGCAATGGTTTAAAGATTCACTCGCCAGCGACACGAATTTTGAAACTCTAATGACCGAAGCCGCTAGCGTTCCCGCAGGTTCGGAAGGCTTGTTGTTCCTGCCGTACCTGGCAGGCGAACGCAGCCCTCATCTTGACCCAAACGTTCGCGGCGCATGGATTGGACTCAGCCTCGCGCATCACCGCCCGCACTTGGTTCGCGCACTGCTCGAGGGCGTGGCATTCAGCCTTGCAGACACGTTGGAGGTTATGCGACCACTCGCGCCACTCGAGAAATTGCTTTCGATTGGCGGCGGTTCAAAATCTGATCTCTGGCTTGGCATTGTCGGCAGTGTTCTCGGCGTCAAACTCGAGCGACCAGACTTTGAAGAAGGACCCGCTCGAGGTGCGGCAGTGCTGGCACTTGTTGGTGCCGGTGTGTACCCCAGTGTTGCGGCAGCACTCGAGGCGACAGCACCAAAATCCGTGGATTTCCCAACCACAGCACAACCCGTGTACAAGCGTTCACTCGAGCGCTACCGCGCGGCGTATCCTGCGATCAAAGCAATCGGTGGATAGCAGCAAATAGGCAGTTCAAGCTCGAGCTTTGAAAATGACAAAGCCCGAGCTTTGCTGCAATGAATTACGGCGTACCAGAAGTTACTGTGGACACGTTGCCGCAGGCGATGTAATCACCGATGGGTTTGGGCTTGTTGGAGTGAACATTAAAGTATAACTTGCCTGCGGGCAAATCAGGGAGTTCGGTCGCAGCAAAATACGTATAACCCATTGCTGTACCGCGTGCATCTGCCACGAGGTTGCGAAGTGGAATTGCATCTTCACCGTTTTGACCTTCGCAAGACGCATCAGAAATTTGATTGCTGAAATGCACATGGTTGGCATACACCCCAGAGTTGGGTTCTAATCCTGCAACCCGAACAAAAACCTCACGGTCGCCGCTTGCTAAGGTGATGAACACCATGCTCCCTCTGGCGTTGGGGCTGTCTTTGCTTCCCACAGCCTGAGCGTATAGCACACTGCTGTTTGCGCTATGTGCAGTAACCAAACCGAATCCCAAAGCCATGAGACAAGCAACACCGATGACAATTCCTACTTTTTTCATAGTGACCTCCACTATGGATATACGCAGGCAAAAGGCAATTGGATATTGTCAGTTTATTGACAAAAACAAGGCAATTTAATGTCGAAATGCTCAAGATAAAAGTTAGATTTTACAGCAATATGTCAGCACAAAGAAACCGATTTTTAGCTGTTTATGAAATGGTGGACACTCGAGCCTGATTGTTTCAAATCAAAGGAACAGCAATCCGAAAATTATGTTTTTGTTCCTTGAGACTGCGCATAAAATTCTCGGGTACATTGCCAGCCGTAATTAATACGTTCACTTCCTCGAGCTTGGCAAAACTCGAGAGCGTCGCATGCCCCAGTTTTGACGCGTCCGCCAGCACAAATCGTTCTTTGGCGGCTTGGATCATGGCGCGTTTGGTTTGCGCCTCGAGCGGGTTGGGTGTCGAATACCCTCGGTCTAAACTGACGCCTGTCGTGCCGAGAAAAACTTTGTCCACATGGTAAGTCTCGAGCAAATCCACGGTGCTGGGTCCAATCAAGGCAAGGCTGTGGTGTCTGACTTGACCGCCCAACAGCACCACGTCCCAGTTTGTGCCAGTCAACTCGAGCGCGATTGGAACGCTGTTGGTTAGAACGAATAAGGATTCAAATTTGCCTTTGATGGCTTGAGCCAGCGCCAGGGTGCTGCTGCCCGCATCCAAAATAATCGCGTCACCTTCGCAAACAAACTCGAGCGTGGCGTTGGCAATCGCGGTTTTTTCCTGGCTTTGTAAATGCAGCTTTTCTTGAAATGATGGATTGAACCGACTTTTTTGCGTGAACACCGCGCCTCCGTGGGTGCGTTGCAACAACCCTCGAGACTCGAGTTCGGACAGGTCTTTGCGGATGGTGACGAGTGAAACGTTGAATTGTTCTGCTAAATCTTCGACCCGCACGTTCAGGTTGCGCTCGAGTAGGTCGATGATTTGGGTGCGGCGTTCATCAGGCATGAAACTCCAAGGATGAGCATTTAATTGGACTAGAGAATATTTCGAGATTTAAAGCATTTAAGGTTTGATTGGTAACTCGAGTGCATTGCCCGTCCAATTGTCTTTCACCCAGTCGTAATCAGGATCATTCGTGACTGTATATTCTCGAGTTGGACCTGCGAGGTAATTCAGAAAGTACAAATTCGTGCCTGGTGCGGTGCTGCCAGGGTGATAGCCTTCGGGAACAAGTACCAAATCAGAATCCTTCGTCACCATTATCTCGTCGAGGTCGGTGTCTTTGGTGTAAATCCGAAACACGCCAAAACCATTTTTGGGTGTGACTTTAAAGTAATAGGTTTCCTCGAGATAACTCGAGCCTTCGCGTCCGTCGTGACGGTGCGGCGGAAAACCAGACCAGTTGCCGCTGGGACTGTACACCTCGAAGACAAAAAGTTTTTCGGTCTGCACTGGTTCGAGCGAAAGATGCACGATTTGGCGCGTGACGTTCGCGCCGCCGCGCATTTCAGTTTGTAACTCATGAGGTTGGTACAAACGAACGGGGTATAAACCCGTGGCTGGTGCACCACCGACACTGAACTCGAGCGGACTGGTTGCGGTGATGGTGTAACTCGAGTTTGGAGGTAAGTACAAACTTGTTGGCAAACCTGCAAAAACGTTGTCGCGTCCAGCAATTTCAAAATTCTGATCTCCGACTACGGCGTTCGCGCCGCCCGAAAGGAACACGATCAATTCCTCGCAATTTTTGGAATCTCCAGAATACGATTCGCCAGCCTCGAGTTTGAGGACTTTGAATGAAAGATGCTGCCAGCCCGTGTTTTCGGGGGTGACTTCATGCAGGATGCTCGAGTTGGTATTGGCTT
Organism: Deinococcales bacterium; assembly: GCA_031391225.1. Classification (GTDB taxonomy): domain Bacteria; phylum Deinococcota; class Deinococci; order Deinococcales; family JAAFIG01; genus JANXTZ01. The sequence continues at coordinate 3,809 of JANMUC010000702.1, read as the reverse complement.
TGTGATGCAGTTTCATAAGACCTCACTGACTTTGACAGGACGTTTCTCACGCCAACTTGTCCGTGCGGCAAGTGCCAAACGCAAGGTGGCGAGGGCTTCGTTGACCCCAGGATTTGGCGGCGTGCCGTTTTGTAAACCCGTAAAAAACGCCTCGAGTTGCAATTTGTAGGCGGCTTCAAAACGATCGGGAAAGCAATCAAAAACATCCACTCGAGATTCGGAATTGGTGAAATGCGTGATGGGTGTTTTGTTCGCGCCTTCGATCACGACTTTGCCGATTGAACCTGCGACTTCGGTGCGAATGTCGTAGCCCCAATTGCTGTGCCTGGCGTTTTCGACCACGCCGAGCACGCCGTTTTCAAAACGCAACATGCAAACGCTGGTGTCGCAATCGTCAGCTTCGTTAAACATTTCGTCCACCAAAACTGCACCCCAAGCGCTGACCTCTTCGACCTCACCAATTAAAAATCTTGCCAAGTCCAAATCGTGAACGCTCATGTCCAGAAACATGCCACCACTCGGGCGAATATACGCGGGGTTAGGCAGGTAGGTGTCACGTCCAAGCGCACGAAAAGATTCGATTTTGCCGAGGCTGCCATCCTCAATTAATCGTTTGGCGTTGACATAACCAGGATCAAAACGTCGCATAAAACCAATCTGACACGGCACGTTTGCAGCATTCACAACATTGATTGTCTCGAGCGTTTCGGCAATCGTTAAGGCAATTGGTTTCTCGCACCAAATGGCTTTGCCTGCTCTTGCCGCCATCTGAATCAAATTGGCGTGTGTGTTGGTTGGTGTGACAATCACTACCGCGTCAACATCAGGGCGTTCTATCGCGGCGGCAAAATCTGTGGTCGCAACCTCGGCTCGAGCCAGAGTTTTTGCGTGTTCTGCCGCCTTAAGGTTGACATCTGCCAATACCACCACGCGGACGCTCGAGATGCCAGCCAGGTTTTTGATGTGCGTCAAACCCATGCGCCCCGCGCCGATGAACGCCACGTTAATCATCAAAAATCACCACCCACCTTGGGCGTTCACAAGCTCGAGAATCTCGGTCATGGTCGGCATGGCGTTAGCACAGGCATGACGCGACACCACAATCGCGCCGCAAGCATTGCCGAGCCGCACGCTCTTAAACCAATCCCAACCTTGCAGTTGCCCGTAAATAAAACCGCTGCCGAACGCATCGCCAGCGCCGACGGTGTTATAAACCTCCACCTGAAAACCTGGGGCGGTAATAATCTCGCCAGATTGCAAATGCACTTCGGCGCCCTTCGCACCCGTTTTGACGACCAACGCTTTTGGTCCACGCTCGAGAATCATCTTGATGTTGGCGTTCAAATCACCCGTGATTTCTGGCGCTTGAATTTGCGAGTTGACAATTTTCAGTTGATCTTTTGAAGTCAAACCCACCGCATTGATTTCTTCCTCCGTGCCAATCGCCACGTCCACCATCGGCAAAATCGCACGCACCGCCACGCCAAAAGCTCGAGGGTCATGCCACTGATTGGCACGAAAATCAATGTCCATAAAAACGGTCTTGCCCAAAGCTTTGGCGCGTTCGACAGCATAAAATGTGGCGCTTCGACTGGGGTCTTTGGCTAAACCCGTCCCAGAAATTTCGAGCGCACTTGCCCGCTCGAGGTTAGCGGCGATCACGTCATCAATGCTCAGTTCGATGTCGGCGCAATTGTCGCGGTAAAACACGAGTGGTGTTTTATGATTTGCCTCAATGCCCAGCAACACCGCGCTGGTCGGATGCCCAGGTTTGCGCGGGATCATGCCCGTTTCGATGCCCTCATTGTCCAAAAAATTGAGGATAAAATCCCCGCTGCGATCCTCACCCAATGCCGTCAACAAACCAACCTCGAGTCCCAAACGCCTAACTCCCACCGCAATGTTGGTCGGGCTGCCACCCACATACGCCGCGAAACTCGTGATGTCTTCAAATCGTGCGCCCAATTGATTTGAGTATAAATCCATGCTCGAGCGTCCCATGGTGATGAGGTCAAGAGGTTTGGTATTCATGATGGAATCCTATCAACTGCAAGGGCGCAGCGTCTTGACCCTACAGCAGCACCTAACGGGCTTGGGTCGCAAGCAGCGCCCCTACGTGCGCCCTGCCGTTCGCCCCAGATCATTTCGTGACTTTCAAATACGAACGTTGTTTTTTGATTTTCTCTTTGTATTCCGCTCGAGCATCTTGCACACCTTTTTGCTCTGAAACTTCGGCGGGTGGCGCGTCCCACCAGCTTTCAAAACCGCCAACGCGTTTTTCGGGGTCTACAAAGACATGAATCACCGCTACGCGATCTGACTTTTTGGCTTCGAGCAGTGCGGTTTTAAATTCGCTTTCGGTGTGTGCCGTCCAAGCTCGAGCGCCCATCGCTTGTCCGTGCATGGCGAAATCCACGGCAATAAACGGACCATCGTAACGGCTGTTTTCTTCGCGGTAACGAAGCTCGAGTCCGAAGGTTGGGCTGCCTTGGCTGCGTTGAAGGCTGTGAATGCTTTGAAAACCGTGATTGTCCACGACGATGATAATTGGTTTCAAACCTTCTTGTACGGCGGTCACGATTTCAGAATTCATCATCAGGTACGAACCGTCACCGACCATCACAAACACGTCACGGTTTGGTTCGGCAAGTTTGACACCGATTGCCGCAGGAATTTCGTAACCCATGCAGGAAAAACCGTACTCGAGGTGGTAACTTTTGGAGTCGGTGGGTCGCCAAAGTTTCGGTAAATCTCCTGGCATTGATCCCGCCGCGCAAATCACCACGCCGTGACCGCCAGCAACATCGTTGACCATACCGATTACTTCGGCTTGAGCAAGGTTATTCGGGTCTTTAACGGTGCGTAAATCGTCTACAATCTTGTCCCACTCGAGCTTAAAACTTGCGATTTGGTTTTGATATTCACTGCTGGTCTTAAAATCTTTCAACATCTCGAGCAGTGTTTTTAAAGTGCGTTTGGCGTCACCCACCACGGGCAGCGCGTTTTGCTTGTGCGCGTCCATCGCGCCCACATTGATGCCAATAAATTGCACGTTTGGGTTTTGAAATGCACTTTTGGAAGCCGTCGGAAAGTCTGCTAGACGAGTGCCAATGGCAATCACCAAGTCAGCCTCTCGAGCCAGTTTGTTAGCGGCGGTTGTGCCGAGCGTACCGACCACGCCAACGTTTTGCGCGTGATTCCAGGGCAGCACACCTTTGCTGGCTTGCGTTTCAGACACCGCAATGCCAGTGCTAGAGACGAGTTGCTCGAGTTCGGCGTTCGCGCCCGAGTACGTCACGCCGCCACCTGCCACGATCAACGGATGTTTGGCGTTGCGAATCAATTCTGCCGCTCGAGCAATCAATTCTGGTTCGGCAACAGGACGGCGAATTCGCCAAACGCGCTTGGCGAAAAACTCGAGTGGATAATCGTAAGCTTCGGTTTGTACGTCCTCGCACAAGCTGAGCGTGACCGCGCCTGTTTCGCTTGGGTCAGTCAGAATTCTGAAGGCTTCGGGCAGGCTCGAGATGATCTGTTCAGGTCGTGAAATTCGGTCAAAGTACCTCGAGACGGGTCTGAAGGCATCGTTGGCACTGGAATCGCGCTCGAGTGGGTGCTCCATTTGTTGTAGTACAGGGTCGGGCAGGTGGTTGGCGAAGTAATCGCTGGGCAGCAACAACACTGGCAAACGGTTGATCGTGGCGAGTGCTGCGCCCGTGACCATGTTGAGTGATCCCGGTCCGATGCTGGCGGCACACGCATAGGTCTGTAAACGGTTTTGATGTTTTGCGAACGCCGCCGCGACATGC
>JANMUC010000634.1:0-16016 GCA_031391225.1 Deinococcales bacterium | reverse complement strand
GTGTGCTCGAGCTTCATGAAAGCTTGCAAACCCAAGACGAAACTGGACGTGACCCTTTTAACCGTGAACGCCGACTCGAGCAACGTCATCCTGGAATAACCCAGCATTTAAGTGCCTTCATTCAAGGTTATGAACGCACGCCAGAATCCGCACTGGCGATTCTGGCGTGGCTCGAGCAACACTTTGAGATCAATCAAGGCATTGCGAACATGATCAAAGATTTAATTCGGCAACAAAATTACAGCACAATGTCGCTTAAGGCTTGAATCGGAATTAAGGTCAGCGCTTCCTCGCCAACCACGGGTTGATTGGTGGCAGCGATGGTGTCCGCCTTGCGCACAGCCTTACCAAAATCCAAACCCGTGCGTTTCTCAATTTGACTTATGGCGACACGCCAATGCGAAACACTGACACTCGAGCTAGCGTGCGGTGTGCCAAGCGATTTTCGTTCCTCCGACAATAACGCCAGTTGATCGACCACCATGCCAACCGCCTTCAAGGCTTTTTCGCCCTTCCAGACCACGATCTTCCAAAATGACGATGGAATTTGCACATCGTCCGCCCAGAGGTCAATATTGTCATCAAAAATCGGTCCCTGAAAGACGCACAAATGCTGATTTGGATTGCTGGTTTTTAGCACACCCTGCTCGAGAATATACTGTTCCACGCCCTGCCAAAATTTGGTGGTTTGATTGAACCGAAAATGTTGCGGCGAGCAATTGGTGAAATGAAAGGTATCGGCGTTCGCTCGAGCGGCGGTTTCGTTTGTCCCCCACGTCGGGTCAGAGCGCCGCGTCAAATGCCCACGGTCAAAATAAGTTGACCACGCCGAATAAAAGGTTTGATCGAGGAAATAACTGGCACTGATGCGGACATCCTTAAACCAAGTTTCACCCTCCGCGTTTGAGACTTGTCCAGTCTTGCGATCAACCGACAAATACGTGTCACCGTCTATGTTGGTTGCCGTAAACAGCGCGATGCGTTTGGACTTGCTCATCTTTAAACTGAAATGCTCGTATTTGAGTTCGCCCGCCTCAAAGTTCGCTTCTTGCACCCGCAACGGCGCAATCTGTGAGGCGTCCGTGACCACAGGCAAAGGTACGCTCGAGCCATCAATAAAATCTGGGTTGTAACCAGTGCGGTTGCTGTAATCCTGATCTATCTTGACCGCTTCCGCCCCCCTGGTCAGGGTTTTGGTCGGTGTTTGAAGGCTTGCAGGTGAACTCGAGCTTGGTGCTGAGGACACTGCGCTGCCACCCAGCCTTACCGTGATTTCCAAGGGAATGGTCATTTTAATCTCGCTCGAGTCTGCCATAAGAACTCCTTGTGAATCTGAAACCTGAAAAGCTTCGGGTTTTGAAATTTTCGGCGGTGAAAGTTTTTTGGTTTCACCCGCAATCGAAGTCACCCTGGCAACACCCGCCGCCTCGAGCACTTCACGCAAAAGGCTTTGCTGAGCGGAGGGCAAATTCGCCAACCTAGATTGCAAATCCTTGTAAATTGCACTGATTCGCACACCCTCATTAACATTGATGGTCACAGGAATTTGCTGTCCACGGTCATCCTGATGCTCGAGAAATGGTTGCGCCCAGTGATGCAACGCCACCAACTCCCAATCGTCATTAAACACAGGCGAACCCGAAGAACCCGCCTCGGTGTCGGTTTCGTAAAGAAGCGTGCGATCTGTACGATACACCAAATTATTGTTGCGCAATGCAATCATTTTGAGCCAGCCGCGCGGATGCTGAACAATGTTGACGTTCATGCCAATCACGTGTTTGTCAGGACGATCAGACAGCGCACAAAAGCCAAAATCGGATAACTTGGCATTCCCAGAATTCAACCGCCCCACCGCAATCAGCGCGTAATCCAACTGATCTGACGCTGAGAACAACGCGAACTTTTCAGGCTCGAGCAAAAACGTGGTTGTTGGAAGCGCTATGCCATCATCGCCAAGTTCACGGTCAAAAGTAATCTGCGCCCCTCGAGCTGCGTTGATGTCATTTATCACATGACAATTGGTTAAAAACAAGTTTGGGCTGACCAAAAAACCACTACCCAAATTTGACGAATTTGGCGTGTTGACCTCAACATACGCCACCGCCCGACGCACGTTCGCACCCATCGGCAAAAATCGAATCGGTTGCAAGTCAATCGTGTCACCGACAATCGCTTCCGCCCCAGGCGGCGCGACCCCTTCAACGCGTTTGTCCATATACGCCGCAGACCGCACTGGGTCGGGTTCGGCATCGCGCCAACGTTTTTGACCAATTAACGCTCTAACACGGTCACGCTCAGGTTGGCTGGATTCTATTAGCTCGAGAATGGATTGGCTGTCGTCTGGATTCATGGTTCACCTCGTTTTTGAACGATGGTGCTGGGTTGCAACACGAAAGTATCACATGAGGACGTGAAAAGACCTTGGTTAAACGGGATAAAAGCGTTTTTGGGGAAATAAAACTCGAGCCAAAGTAACGCCACCCTCATCCTCAACCCTGTCTTGCCCTTAAAGCAGCACCTTCGGGCTTGGGCGCTTCTCCCGCCAGCGGGAGAAGGGAGTTTTGGTGCTATCTCGAGAGGCGGGAATATTACGTTTTAAACCCTCTTTTGACCCGTAAGAGTTTTAAGGCGTGGCGTTCAAAGCAGAAGCGGCATCTAATAAGCCTTGACCGCAAGAATTCGGATCGGTTGGAAAGCTGAGCGATGCTGGTAATGGATTTGGCGCTGTACATTCTGAAGTATTTGCCGTGCTGACGATAATCTTTTTCACTTCTTGAGGTTTCAGCCCTCCATTTTTGCTAAACATTGCGGCGGCTGTACCTGATACAAATGGCGCGGCGTAAGACGTTCCGCCCGTAAAATTCGTAAAGAGATCACCATTGCGTTTGAACGTCGCAACCGATTCACCTGGCGCGACCACATCCACGTGATTGTTTGCCGTGGCGTAATGAGCGTACTGAAAGTTTGGATCAATTGCGCCCGTCGAAATTAGATTCTCGAGCCTCAGATTTTGGTTTTGCGAGAATGCGGCTGGAAATATTGTGCGGTTGAAATCCGTGTGACCCGCAGGGAATTCTCGAGTGTTTCCAGCCGAAGCCACCACCACCGCACCCTCTAGACCCGCATCCCGAATTGCACCCTCGGCAAGGGGAGAGTTGATAAAACTGCCCAAACTTAAATTCAGCACTTTGGCTTGTGCCGCCTTCGAGACTGCGTAACAAATGCCCATCACCACGCTCGAGTCACGGCAATGACCAGTCTTATCGCAGACTTTGACAGGCACAATGCTCGAGTCTGGCGCGACACCCACCGCTTGACCGCTCGAGTCACGACCTGCGACGATACCTGCAACGCCCGTACCGTGACCATCACCAAACTGGAAGTCATCGTTTGCGTTCGCGTTTGGTGAGCCAGCAAGCACGTAATTGCGAGGTGCGACGCTCGAGAAGGCTGGAATGTTCGTGACACCCGTATCCAGCACCGCCACACGCACCCCCTTGCCTGTTTGCTCGAGGTTTTGGGCTTGAACTGCCTCGAGTCCCCAGAAGTCAGGTTGGTATTCGGTGCTTGTTTGACTAGGCAATCCGTAACTTTGTGGCGCGACACCATACAAAGCGTCACCACCAACAATACTGATACCCGCTTGATCCAAAACCGCAATCGTGTCCGAAATGCTACCAGCTTGATTTAATCGGAATCGCAGTAGTATTTTGCCGCAGACCTGTGAATTCTTACTGCTGGGGTCACTCGCTCGAGCAGGAATTGGAATACTGCTGACCAAGGTTACTTTGGCTTTCTTTGCTGCTTGGGCAAGTTTTTTATTTCCAAACAAACTCTTGGCGCTCTCTGGAGTTCCTGTAACGTTATAAATCGCCAGAACTTCATGCGCCGAGTAGTCAATATCTGGCGTTAGTGTTTTAAACGATTCGAGCGGCTGCCAGACCAAACGCGGTGATTTTTCCGTTTGCGCTTGGCTGTTTACGACAGCAACCAAACCCGAGATACTCAATACCAACCCAGCCACAAACCAACGCCGAAACACTGTTTTCATGCTTTCACCACTTTCTTCGGGTTGAAACCGAAATTTAGTTTTTTAATTGCTCGAGAAGTTGATTGGCTCGAGTGTGCCAATTTTGGTCTTTTGTTAGAAATGCAAAATCAAGCATTAAACGAGCTTCTTCAAAAGGATCATTGATTTTTTGGATTTCAAGTTGAGCCGAGTTGAAATCACGTTCAACAGTGTAAAGCGCAGCTCTTGTCATCGGCATATCCGCAAGTTTTATAGCTTGCTGGGCAACGTCTTTGCTATCTCGTAAACGTGCTAGCTTGCTCAATGCCAAAGCTTCACGGTCTTTCAAGTGACCTGTTTGTGCAACATTGCTTGCAGATTGGAATGCGTTTTCTGCTTCTGAGTAATCTTTAGTTAAAGCAAAAATATCGCCTCGAAATAAGTGAAATTCTGTCAATTGAAAGTAGTGAGATTCTGCTGAAGGAGAATCATTGGTAATTTGTCTCAACAGTTCCATTCCAAGCTCGAGATTGTCTTTTGCATCCTGAAACAAACCAAGTCGAATTTCAACCTCAGCCAAATTGCTTCTGAACATAATCAGGCTTGGTTTACTAGTTGCAATTCTTGGTGATTTTAATGCTCGTTGATACGCTTCTCGAGCCTCACGGAATTTGCCTTGTTCAAAGCGAATTAATCCCAAATTGTTAAAAACAGCGTGAGCAATAATATCTTCACCAATAGGCTGAATAGTAGTTAATGCTCTTTCGTAATGTTGTTCAGCAGTTGATAAATCTCCAAATCTCCAGAAGAATCTTCCCAAATTCGCTCTAGTGCGTGCGACATTTGCAAGACTTCCGAGCCTTTCTCTAGTGCTCAATGTCTCCTCAAATATCTCTCGAGCTTCTGGTTTAACTTGATCTGTCAACACCAGCCCTAAATTGTCCAATGTATCCCCAACCTTATCCAAATCCCCCAACGCCCTTCTAATCTCGAGCGCTTCCCGCAAGTACCGTTCCGCGTTTTGCAAATCCTGCTCGAGCCATTTGGCAAGTCCCAAATTGTGCAGGGTGTTGCCGCGTTCAACCAGTACTTCTATCGAATCCAGCCCCTCGAGCAATGCCAAAGCTCTGTTTGCCAGTTCTGCGGTGGCTTGTGCGTCTCGAAAGTACGTCCCCAGCAGGTTGGCTCGAGCGTTGAGAAGGCTGGCGCGGGTCACAACGTCCAAGCCTGCAATCAGCAGGTCGGCACGGTCTAGGTCTTGACTGGCTTCGTCCAGGCGCATCAGGCGTTCATGCACTCGAGCGCGGCGGGTGAGGGTGCGAACGCGGGTGTTGGGGGTCGTGGCTCGTTCTAAAGCGCGGTCATACCAGAGTGCTCCTGCGGTCATGTCGCCGCGCAGGGATTGGCTTGTACCGGCTTTGGCGAAGGTTTCAGTGATGTCTGCCATTTGCAGCGCATCCAGGGTGATCGTGCCGCCTTGTAGCGCGTTCCAGTAGTGTTGTGCGGCAAGTTCTGGGGTGTCGTACCGCGCTCGAGCGGCGCGAAGGTGGAGCACCTGCTGGCGTTCAGGGGTCAGGTGCGCTTTGGCAACGCCGAGGGTCAGGTCGTGGTTGAAGTGAATGCTGGTGTCGCCCCGTCTTAAAACTCGAGCATTTCGCAAAATACTCAGTCCTTCAACCACCGCGTCATAACCGAGTTCGGTCACGGTTTTGATCTCGAGCAATGTCGAACCTTCACCCAAGACCGCGCACGCCTCGAGCACCAGTTGAGCAGAAATATTTTGGCTGATGGTGTTTAAACGGTATTGAATCAATTCTTGAACGTTGGGCGGAATCAGTGCCGCGTCGGGTTTGACGTAATCTGCCTCGAGCATCTCGAGCAGGTACAGGGGGTTGCCGCCCGATTGTTGTTTCAGCCAGCCGGTATCGGTGTTAGGTTGTCCCAGGAGCGTGGCAAGTTCTTGAATGGCAGTCTCATTCAAGGGTGGCAACTCGAGGCTGATACCAGCGTGTTCGCGTTGAAGTAATTCGGGCAGTCTGGACAGCTCGAGGGTCGGGGTTTGTTCGGTGTCGCGTTGGGTCACAATCAGCAACAATCCGCGTGGTGGTGGTTTGCGTAACAACTCGAGCACCAGTCCGAAGCTGGCGGGGTCAATCCATTGCAGGTCGTCGAGAAACAGTAAGGTCGGACGCATTTCGTCACTGAGTAACCAGCGGATGCCAAGCAGCAGCAGGCGTTCGTCTTCGCTGGGCGCATCGCCAGTTACATCCAAAAGGTCGGGCACAAAACGCGCAATGGCGGCGCGAAGTTCGGAGGGCATCGCCTCGAGGTCGTGTCGTCTTGCGCGAACGAGTTGACGCACGACCATGTCAAAGGTTCGCCAGGCTGGAGTGTGTCTTTCGCTGAAACCCTCGGCATGAAGGTAAGCGCGTTTTTGCGGGTCGAGCAGCGCAATCCAGTGCCGTGCCAGTTCGGTTTTGCCCGCGCCAGGTTCACCAATCAGACGCACGCCCCAAACCCGTCCCTCGAGTGAGTTGGGCAGCGCAGCATGTAATTGCTCGATGGTGTTGTCGCGTCCCAGAAATGGCACGGGTTTCTCCTGGTGTTGGTTGGTAAAAAGCTCCGTCAGTAAACCTCGAGCGGCGGCAATTTCAACGGCGTTTGCCATTGCCAGTGCCGCTTCAATATCGGAATTGGGGCGACCCCCGAGTTCGTGCAGGCACTCGAGCAGTTCGCGGTGGGCGGCTCTGGCGCGTTCGGGTTGGTCGGTGGCGGTCAAGACCAGCATTCGGTACAAGAGCATTTGTTCTTGCGGGTCGCCAATTTCGGGTTTGACAAACTCGAGAAAGGGGAGTGCTGTCAGCCAGTTTTGCAATTTCAGATGATGCAGCGCGAGGCGCGAACTCAGGTCGCGGCGAAGTTGCTGTAATTCTTGGCGTTTGGCTTCGAGCCAATTTTGTACGTCCAGGTCGAATTTGGCATCCCAGGCTGGTTCGGGAAACCCTAGAAATTCTTGCGCCAAAGCTTGCCAACTCTCGAGCCAATGGTTTGGGTTCTCGGACGTTGTGGCTTGAAACTGCGTTTGCCAGTCGCTCGAGAATTCGCTGCCAAGTTGCAAGGTGCGGGTTTTGTCGTCGCTGATGAACGGATCGAAACCCAGCACCTCGCGGATTTGACCCAGGGCGGTTGAGAGGCTGCCCAGGGCGTTGCTTTTCCCAGCCCAGAGCATTTGAGCCAACACATCTCGAGTCGGTAATTTGCTGCCCTTTGAAAGATCGCAGAGCAATGCCAGCAAGACCACAGGTTTGCGTCCAAGCTCGAGCGGTTGCCCCTCGAGTAAGACTTGTGGTCTGCCCAGCAAGCGAAATTCCAAACGTGTCACAATGTACAATACAGCAAAGTGAGAGATTGCCATCAAAAGTCTCGAGATTCGCGTCAGACAGGCTTATCATCGTCATTGCCCCTTGAGTGCTCAAATTAAACCCTCCGTCTCAAAACAGTCTCAAAACGAGGGTTCAAATCTCTGAGCATGGGTTCAAATCAACTCGAGAGAATCTGTGCTGAACGGCGTCATTTGATTTTGAGGGCTTTTTGAGACTCTATGCCTAGGCTAAGTGAGGTTCAAATCCATCAAAGGCATATTGCTTTGCACCTGCAAAGGATGCCGAACAGGAGTGTCATGAGGAAAATAAATTACATGAAACGCGCCGCCAAACGTTTTCTCGCGGGGACAAGCTTCAGAATCCCAGTCGAAGTGGTCGAGGCGGGCATCAAAAGCCTGACTGAATGGGTGGACATTCTGGCGGAAGAACGCGAGTTTGACCGCATGAAGCACCTCGAGTCTCAGGCTCGCAAGGCTACCAGAGCGCATCAATACCTGCCCGCCCGCAACCCAAGTTTCGCCCAAGACTGACCATTCACTCCGCTCGAGCCTGTAACGCCTGCCCTCAAAGCGTGCGATACTCGAGTTCTCGAGAGGAGTGACAATGAAAGTCAGCAAGGTTGAGGTCTTCACGGTTGGCTCGGAGTGGCGCAACCTGACCATTGTGCAAGTCCACACCGACGAGGGTCTGACGGGTCTGGGCGAGTCCCGCATTCCAAACCATGCCAGCACGCTCGAGGCGTACATCAACGATGCGGCAAGTCGGCATCTGGTCGGGCGCGACCCGTTCGAGATTGAGGCTTTGGTGCTGCGAATGCGGCGCGATGATTTTTCCCGCCCTGGCGAGATCATGATGAGCGGGATTGCCTGCCTCGAGATTGCCTGCTGGGACATTGTCGGTAAAGCGCTCGGGCAGCCGATTTACAAACTCTTAGGTGGCAAGGTGCGCGATAAAATTAAAGCCTATGCCAACGGCTGGTACCGCGTGGAACGAACGCCCGAAGAGTTCCATGTCGCCGCCAAAAAAGTGATCGAAAAAGGGTACACCTCTCTCAAGCTCGACCCGTTCGGACCAGGTTATTTTGAACTCGAGCGCAGCGAATTTTTGAAATCGGTGGCACTGGTTGAGGCGGTGCGTGATGCCATCGGTCCAGACGCGGAAATCTTGCTCGAGATGCACGGCAGATTCTCACCTGCCCAAGCCATCAAAATTGCTCGAGCCTGCGAACCGTTCGGTTTGGGTTGGGTCGAAGAACCCGTACCGTTTGATAACCTGAAAGCTTTGAAAAAAGCCAGCGACGGAATGCAAGGCATTACCGTTGCCACGGGCGAACGGATTCATGCCCGAAACGAATACCGTGAACTGTTCGAGCTTCAAGCCGCTGACGTGATTCAATTTGATATCACGCACATTGGCGGAATTCTAGAGGCGAAAAAACTTGCCGCCCAAGCCGAAAGTTATTACGTGACCGTCGCGCCGCACAACGTCGGCGGGCAGATCAGCACGGCGGCGGCATTGCATTTGGCGGCGTGTACGACAAATCACCGCATTCAAGAATATTTTAACGATTTTGCCGATCCCTGGGTCAAACAGACCGCTCGAGGTTTACCAGAAGTCGTGAACGGTTATTTTGCGCTGCCAACCGCGCCCGGTTTGGGACTCGAGTTGGACATGGACGTGATTCTGGCACACCCCAAGCAGAACACGCATTTTAATTTGTTTTCCGAGGGTTGGGAAAAACGCAATAACAATTGAAACTGGCAGTAAACTCGAGATACTATTATCACCCAGAACGAATCCTTGATTTTGCGCCAGAACGATCTTATTGACCAACAACGTTTAGAATCAACTCGTGAACACCCGTTCCGAACTTTCATTGGCAGGACTGCCCAAAAATGCTCGCAACGCCATTCTGGTCGAACCGCTCTGGGCAGTTTTTGGCGTGGTGATCTTGTATTACGCCCCGCTTTACATGACCAGCATCGGACTCTCGAGCGTTCAGGTTGGTTGGATTGGTTCGATCATGCTGGCGTTTTCGTTCGTCTTTCAAACGCTGGCAGCGCCCATTACCAACCGTATGGGACGCAAACGCACCAGTTTGATTTGGGATTTGATTTCTTGGACTTTGCCAATGCTGATCTGGACGTTCTCGCAGAGTTTTCTGGCGTTCGCCATCGCCGCCATTCTCAACTCGAGCGTCCGAATCGTCAGCGTCTCCTGGAGCTTGCTGGTGATCGAAGATGTAGCACCCAGTGACCGCTCGAGGGTTTTTGCAATTTTAAATTTAATTGGTGCTGCCTGCGGTCTGATGACACCAGTGGTCGGCTTGTTGATTGGCAAATACGGTGTCGAGTCAACCTTGCGCGTCTATTACTTTCTGGGCGCGATCAGCATGACCATCATGTTTTTTTTGCGCAATGCCCTAACCATTGAAACCCAAAACGGGCTGCTTGCCATGCGTGAGCACAAAGGGTTGCATCCCTGGGAAAGCCTGTTAAAAAACCTGCATAGTTTAAACGCCTTAAAAAACACCAAAGGCTTGTTGTGGTTAATCGGTTTTTACGTCCTGACTTTTTTTATTGAACAAATGAACCTGTTTCAAATCTTGTACTTCAGCCAAACCCTGCGCTTTGGCGCACTCGCCGTGTCCCTCGTGCCGGTGGCTGTCGCCGCCATCACCGCCATCATGTACGGTTTTGTTTTACGACGACTCTCGAGCCTCCCAGTCGAACGTACTTTGGTTTTGACCTGTGCGCTCGGGTTGCTTGGCGCGATTTTAATTGTTCTAATTCCAGCCGAAAACCTGTTGATTTTATTGTTGGTCATCAGCGTGTTGGCAGGCGCAACGTTCTTAACCAAAACCTACCGCGACACGGTTTTGTTCAGTCACCTGCCAACCCAAGGTACAGCCGATTTGTTCTCGGCGGTGCAAGTCTTAACCATGTTGTTTTCGATTCCAGCATCGGCAATGGCGGGAGCAATTTTTAGTGTGCAACCCGTCATGTTGTTTGTCTTGATTGCAGTCTTAAATGTGGTATTGCTGGCAATGGCGTACATGATCTCGAGGTTGCAAACTCAAAAGATTTTGGTGCAGTAATAACTTAAGCACAACACGGCTCTGCTAGACTTTGAACAACATGCAGCTACTCGAGCAAGTTGCCAAACGCCTTAAGGGGATCATCATCAAACGCCCTGGCATGGCACTTGGTTTGTGGGGCGAGGCTGGAATTGGCAAAACCCATTTCGCAACGCAACTTCTTCGTGAAGCGCAATGCAAAACCATCAGCCTGCACGCCACTGTACCGCTTTCCAAGCTGGCGTTAACCTTGCCCAAACCCGCAAAATTACCTGTTTGGGCGCAAACAATCCTTGAGAAAATGTTACGCGATGAGGCGCTGACCACTGAGCAAAGCACCAGTGCTTTCGGTGCGGTTTTTTCTGGGATTGCGCCGTTTATGTTGTATCTCGAGGATATTCACGAAGCCAGTTTAGAGCGGCTCGAGTGGATTGTGGCAATGGCAAAAGTGGTCATGCGTTTGAAGGGCGTGGCGTTGATCGTCACCAGTCGCACCCAACCACCCGAACCTTTTGAAGCGATTCGACTCGAGAAACTCGAGTTTGAAGCCGTCAAAACCCTACTCGAAACCGAAGCGAGATCAAGTTTACCGCTCGAGGCACTGGAATGGATTCATGGCAAAGCGGCTGGGAATCCGCTATTCACGCTCGAGTTTTTCAAGTTTTTGGCGCGGCAGGGTTTTGTTTGGAACGATGGACGAGAATGGCGCTGGCGTACACCAGAACATGAAGTGATGCCTGTGACAGTTGAGGCATTGCTTGAGCAAACATTGCGAGGTGCAGCCAACACGCCAGAACTCGAGGCAGTTTTGGGTGCAAAAGCCTTTCTGGGTCTAAATTGTTCAGATGAATTGTGGGCTGAAGTCGCAGAACTTCCACCCAGAGTCATTCAAGAGGCAAAACTCGATTTTGAACGGCAAGGCGTGTTCTGGGGTGGTAGTTTTGCACATCCGCTTTATTCAGAAATGATCATGCACAATCTTACTCTGGCACATCGTCAAAACTTTGCACGAAAAGCAATCGAGAAATTACAACACGATCCTCAAACAGCTTTGGCGTTTATTAAAGATACACATCTCGAGTCAAGCAAAATACTTGAATTACTTAGAAGGGCAACACAATCTGCACGTGATGCCGGCAACATACTCCAAGCATTGCAATATCAAGCCAAATCTGTTGAATATGCAATAGGAGAAGAACAATACCGATTGGCACTTGAAGCTGCCCAAGGTTTACGTTGGACAGACATCGTTCAGGCATGTCGCTTGGCAGAATTGGCAGCATCAGTTTCGGGCAATACTCAAGCAATCGGTTTATTTGCCGAGCTTCTTGCTGCTCAAGGGCAGTTAGAAAAAGCAACAAGGGTTCTTGAACAAATACCCCCCAAGGAACAAACCGAAATCCTTCGTCTACAACTTAAAACTCGTTTTGCGGCTCATGGATTTAGTGCTGTTGTCGAGTGGCGACGAGAACATCCAAGTTTTGTTGGCGAAACAGAAACAGATTGTATTATGGCTGTTGCCTTGGCAATGTGCGGGGAGAATGATGAGGCAGAACGTATTGCAGTACGCGTTCTAGCACAACCAAATCTTGAACCACAATATCGTTATCAATTGCTTAGCGCACTTGGGAATATTCGGTATCACACCAATAACTCGGTGAAGGCGTTGGTTTTATATGAACAAGCACTTGAGGCTGCTCGAGAAACCCAAAGAAATGACATAATAGCTGCAAGTTTGCAAAGTCGGGCAATAGCTCAAGGCGAGCTTGGTCATCGTGATGAACAGATTGCTGATTTACAAGAAGCAGTGAAATTACACTCGAAGCACGGTAATTATGTGCAAATGACTCGCAACCAAGTTTCTTTGGCTGATGCCTTACTTGACAGCGGAAAGTATGAACAAGCCGAACTATTGCTTCTTGAGGCTCGAGATTATTTGGCACAATTTCAATCTTCAATTTCGCTGGTTGAGTGCGAGTATCGTTTAAGCCAGTTGTACAGAGACTGGGGGCTTGCTTACACTGGAATGCTTGCCTTGAAGTTTGGGCGTGCTTCTGTAGAAAATGCTAAGCAAGCTAAGAATTCAATCAAATTGGCTTGGAGTTTGTGCCATGCCGCAATTTCAGAAGCACGTTTTGGAGATGTAAAACAAGCCGAACAATACGTGTCTGAAGCTTTAACGCTTGGAACTGAATTGAAATCATTCGGTCTGATTGGCTTGGCTCGCTTCGCCAAAGCGTTAGCATTTGAAGCATTAGGTGAACGTAATTCTGCGATCCAGACATTTCGTGAACTCGAACGTGACCTAACGGAAAAAGGATTTACTGATCCAGCACAAGAGGTAGGACTTGAAGTTGATCGTTTGACTGACGATATTCAAAGAGCTTCTACGCGCCTTGAATGGTTTAAACGCCAAGGTCTTTACAACTTAGCAAACATTACCCAACGGTATTTTCCGCAAATTTCGATCAACGACATCACCCAAATCCAAACAGTAAATCTCTTTCACCTCAAGATTCTAGGATCACCACAAATCAATCTCGAGAACAAACCTCAAAGTATCCGTGGTCAAAAACGCCAAGAACTTCTGGTACTGCTGCTCGAGGCTCGAGTGACCGGCAAATCCGAACTCACACGGCTCGAGCTTTTTGATGCGCTCTACCCATTTGATCCCGAAGACCGTGCAACCTCGAGCTTGAAAGAATTGATTCGCGGCACTCGAGCAAGTCTAGGTGCAAACGCAATTCAGACCACACAAAATGGTTATGCGCTGGGGGCAGTGACCTCTGATGTTGAGGAGTTCTTCAAGACTGGCGACTCAAGTCTTTGGCGCGGCGCGTACCTTCAAGGACTTGAAATTATCAGTTCTGAAAATGTCCGCGAATCGCTCGAGCTTGCCTTGCAAAACTGCATTCAAAAATTGCTTGAAACCGATGCGAAAGAGGCGGCTCGAGTTTCACGGTTTCTGCTCGAGCTGAACCCTTACGACTTTGAGCATTTACGTCTTTGCGTTCAAGCTTTTCAAGCCAGTGAAAATTACAAAACCCTTGGACGTGTCTACAATGATGCTCGAGAGCGTCTGGCTGACGTGGGTGAGAACCTACCTGAGCGTTGGCAGAATTTTCTTGAGACCTCAATACCTGCATAAACCTGCCAAAACCTGACCAGCATCTGACCAGCCTTGTCGCAAAGTAAACAGCGAATGGAGGTCGGGATTGTGCAATGTTCATCTCTCGAGACAGAAGAGGGTACTGCTTTATTTTTTTGTTTGTGTCCACGGTGCTTTCGTGCGATTCCAGGAACGTCTATTGAGCGGTACTGCATCAACGACGGCACACCAATGCTCGAGTCTTGCCCAGTCTGCAAGACGCGCATCACCAGTCCGTATGCAAGGTATTGCAGATGTTGTGGTCTGGCGTTTGCAGTTGTCACCCAAACGCCACAATCCTGACAAGGGCATAACACTTTAGCTGCAAAAAGCCGCCCAAAGCTGACCACCATCTGACCAGACTGGGCGCAAGCTGCCAGAAGCTCGAGCCGACCAGACAACAGTTTGGCTCAGAAAGGTTGCTTTCATGGACGAGACAACGGATTCTCAAAGCCCAGTGTTTAGAAAAGCGGCATCCATTTTTGATGGCACGATTGGACTGACATGAGCACGTATTTGGCATCACTGGGTTTAATGGTTTCTTGCAATGTGGTTTACAGCTTGGCGCAAAAATTCTTACCCAAAGACATTAACCCATTCATGGTTTTGGTGGTCGTTTATATGATCGCGGGCAGCATCAGTCTGGGCTTGGTGTTCTCGTTTCGAGTCGTTAGTCTTGCCGAAGTTTCGAGTACCGTGGGCAAATTGAACTGGGCGGTGTTGCTGCTTGGGCTAGCCATTGTTGGGATCGAATTTGGTTATTTGATGGCGTTTCGTTCGGGTTGGAAAATCAGTGCGGTGGCGCTTGTGGGCAACGTGATGGCAAGTTTGTTGCTTGTGCCACTGGGTTTAATGCTCTTAAAAGAACAGATCAAAGTCCCAAACATGATCGGCATTTTGCTGTGCGTGATTGGCTTGGTACTTGCCTCGAGCCGTTAAAAAACAACCTGCAAAAACCCGCTTAAACCTGACCACCATCTGACCAGTCATAGCGCAATCTGAACTCAAGCTCGAGATTTAAGTGCTTGATGCTCGAGAGAAAAAAGGAGAAGAACATGAACCGAATTTTCTGGCGTAATCCGATGTTTCTTGGCGCATTCATTCCGCTCTTGATGGTGGTTTCTTGTGCCAACCCACCATTGAAAGTAACCCAAACTCGAGCTTTGGGCGAAACCCCAACGATTGTCAGCATTGAACCTGCCAATGGTGCAGTTGGGGTTAAAAAAGACACCAACATTGTGGTGACGTTCAGTCAACCCATGAATACCCGTGAGACAGAGGCAGCATACTATTCAAAAAATGAAGAACTTGACGGTGCAAATGTGCGCTTCAGTTGGAATGCTGACAATACAGAGCTAACCATTGATCCGAACAACGATCTTCAATACAACAGCGGTACTCACCCCGATGAGGTAGTCGAAAGACAGTACGGTTTTGGTTTTACCGAAAAAACGGTTGATGCTGATGGGAATTTTTTACCCAATATTGATTTCGGCTTCGGAACACTGAAAATAATTTCTGCCAATATACGTTTTTATATATCCATAGAAATGGACACCACCGACAGGTATCCCCGTAAACTTTTTGAACTCAAACCAGGTGACGATGCTGCGAATTTGGGAGTTCGAGCGTTTGCTTTTTTTAATATTTTAGACCTTCCAGAAACACTTGTGCCAGAAGATATCTTAGGTGCAACCTTACGCATGTACAAAAAAGGGGTCACGGGTTCACCTTATAAACAATTGAAAGCACCCTGCACCGCATATTTTTGTGGACCATCTACAGGATCAATTCAAGTTGACCACGTTTCTGATTATTTAAGGGTGTACTACGATAGTCCCGTTCAAGTTGCACTCGGCGATCTTGACAAACCTGCTTTTAACACATCAAACCCGCTTCGTGCGTATTACGAAACAACCACACCAAACGGTTGGAAATCACTCAACGTGACCGAAGCCATCAAATACGACGTCAAAAATCGGGTCATTCGGGGTTTGTGGTCAAAAGCAACCTTTCGACTGAGCTTTCAGCGCAATTCAAACAACAACAACCAGGAAGATTCTGTCGAATTTTCTGCTGACCCGAACGAAAATACGCCCGAACTTTTTGTTTACTACCTTACTCCGTAAATTCGTTACTTCATGACCATAGTCCCGATCTGAACAAAGCTCGAGATCAAGCGCTTGGTGCTTGAGAAAGTTATAGGAGGAAAACGTGAACCGAAATCTCTGGCGAAACCTGTTGTTTTTGATTCCATTCGTCCCACTCTTGCTGGCAGGATCATGCTCAAAATTGGATATGGTACTGGTTCAACAAAGTCTAAACCTGCAAAAGGGTGGTGAAGCCCAAACCATCGTCATTAACATCATCAGAGAAGGGATAAATGGTGTTGTGGATTTC
>JANMUC010000631.1:0-3832 GCA_031391225.1 Deinococcales bacterium | reverse complement strand
TGCTGAAACGTTCATTTTCTTCAATCTCGAGCATCAAAAAAAGCCAGAGCGTTACGCTCTGGCTTTCCATTAAAAGCTTAAGAATTACTTTTTGATGGCGCTGTTGTAACGATCCAGTGCCGCGTCCGCTTTGGCTTTGGCGTCTTTGAGTGCCTCGGCTGCGGGCTTGCCTTTGATTGCCTCTTCGATTGCACCAGCCACGTACTGACGAATCTCGGGGAATGCACCAGCCAAGCAACCTGCCGAGTAATTGTTGACTTTGGTCGTCTCGAGTTGACGCAGGGCAGTCTGGAAATTGGGTTGTTTCACATGTGCTTGCACCACGTTTGGCAATGCTGCCACGCCCTTGATGACCGGAAAGTAACCCGTGCCAAGATGCCATTTGGCTTGCGAGTTTGGCTTCAACAAAAAGCTGATAAAGCCCCAAGTGGCTTTGAGTTCCTCCGCGCTTTGACCTTTCATGGCGTACAAACTTGCGCCGCCAATCGCCACGCCGTTGCGTTCTTTCAGGAATGGAAAAAACGCGGTGCGCGTCTCGAATTTGCCGCCGACCAGTTTTAATAAGCCCGTCAGTGATGCGGTTGACTGGGCGACAATTGCAGCTTTTTCCTGAGCGAAGGCGGCTTGGGCATTGTCGCCGCTGCGACCGATATTTGCCATCACACCGTCTTTGACCAAACGCGCCCACCAGTCCACAAAGGCGACATCGGCGGGGTTGGTGAAGTTCATCTCCGAGGCTCGAGCTTTGCGTCCGTTTTCGTTGTTGCAAAAATACTCGCCAGAGTTGTACGAGAATTGTTCGACGAACCAAGAGTCAATCGGAATCGCAATGCCGTAACGCAAGGTTGTGCCGCTCGCATCTTTGATGGTCAACTTCCGAGCCGCAGCCTCGAGGTCCGAAAGCCGCCAAGAGTTGCGGTATTGAATGCCCGCCTTTGCCAGCATTGCCGTGTTCATGTACAAGAGTGGGTTAGAAGAATTGAACGGCAAGGCGTTCAATTTGCCATCCACCGTGTAGTAATTGCGGGGTTGCGGCACAAATTGCTCGAGGTCAAAGTTGTTGGATTTGGCAATGTTCTCGAGCGGTTCGATCGCGCCGCTGTCCACCATCGTGCGCGAACCGATGTCATAAACTTGAATCAGATTTGGGACTTTGCCCGCCCGAATGCCAGCCAGCAATTTGTTGATGCCGTCGTCGTAACTACCGACGTAAGTGCTTTTGACCATGGTGTTGGTTTGTGAATCGTTGAAGTCTTTGACCAGACCCTCGACCCGTTCGCCGAGCACGCCGCCCATCGAGTGCCAGAATTGAATTTCGGTCTTGGCGTTTTGTTGCGCCAATGCCATTGAAAGTGCCACCAATGTTCCTGCAATCAGAACTTTCTTCATACATCCTCCTCTGTCTCGAGCAGTACAGATCAAGCCGCACAGCCCGATGCGATCACACCTCAGAAACTCGAGGTCTTAAAGCCAATTTTTGAGGTCTTAACCTTTCAAGCCACCGAGCGCGATGCCGCTCACAAACGCCTTTTGAGCCACCAAGAATGCCACCAATGTGGGCAGCAACACCAGAATTGCTCCAGCCGCCACAACGTTCCACTGTGAACCCTCGGCGGACACCAGGTTGCTGACCGCAATTTGGGCGGTCTGCATTTCTTTGGATTGAGTGGTGACCAGTGGCCACAAATACATGTTCCATGCGCCCAAAAATGTCAGTGCCGCCAGTGCGCCCAGCGCGGAACTGGCAAGCGGTATTGCGACATGCCAGAGAATTCGGAAATGTCCCGCGCCATCAATTTTGGCGGCATCAAATAAATCTTGCGGCAGACTTTTGAGAAATTGGCGCATCAAGAAAATCCCGAGCGGACTGGCGATAAACGGTACGATCAAAGCGGTGTAGGTGTCCAACCAGCCGAGCGAATTGACGTGCAAGTACAGCGGCAAAAACGTGATCTCACCAGGCACAAGCAACAAGCCAACAATTGCGCCAAAAATCAATTCGCGGTACGGCAGTTTTACCCTTGCCAGCGCGTAACCAGCCATGCTTGAGGTGATGACCACACCGAGCGTAATCAAGCTCGAGGTTAGAAAACTGTTGAGCAAATAACTCCCGAGTGGGTAACTGGTCAGCGCCAAACGATACGGCTCGAGGGTGAAACGTGGCGGTAAAAAAGTTGGCGCGTAGAGGTCGGCATCGGATCGCAAACTGGCAGAAAATAAAGTCAGCAAAGGCAGAATAATCACGAAGGCGTAGGTACTGACCAGCAAATAAAATGGAATTCGCTTAAAAATCTTGCTGAAGTTGATTGGTTTACTGGCATGAACTGGCTCGAGGTTGTGGATCATTCGTAATGCACCTTCCGTCCAAAAAACCGAAATTGTAGTGCGGCGAGCAGCAGCAATGCCAAGAATAAGGTCAGCCCTTCGGCGGCGGCATAGGTGAACCGAAAGTTAAAAAATGCGTCTTGATACACGCGGTAGACCCAGACAAAAGTGCTCTCGGCGGGACCACCTTTGGTCAGCAAATGAATTTGTCCAAACGCGGTTAAACTCCGAAACAAGATCAGCAAACCAACCAGAAAGAGTGTTGGCGAAAGCAGTGGCAGGGTAATTTTCCAAAATTGAACCCAACCCGTCGCGCCATCAAGCCGTGCCGCCTCATACAAGTCTTCGGGGATACCCTGCAAGCCTGCCGTGAGCAAAATGGCGACAAAACCCACGCCAGCCCAGGCGGTAATCACACCAAGCGTCCAAATGGCATAACTGGGGTCGGTCAACCACGGTTGCACTGGTAAACCGAGGGCGCGAACAAACCAATTGACCCAACCCGACAACGGGTTCAGAAACCAACCCCAAGCCACCGCCGCCACCGAAGTCGGAACAGCCGTGGTCAGAAAAAACAGTGTCCGAAAAAAGTTAGAACCCGCGAAAGGTCGCCAGACCAGCAGCGCCGCGATCAACCCCAACAGCAACTCGAGCGGCGCGACCAGCAACGTAAATTTGAGTGTGGTCATCATGCTCGAGAGAAATTCTGGGCGTGAAGCCAACTCGAGGTAGTTGGCAAATCCAGCCCATTCTCTGGATTTGCCAAACGGGTCTTCGCGTTGAAACGACAAAAACGCGCCAGAAACGGTGGGATAAACGATAAAACTTAACAGCAAGATGACGGCGGGCGAGAGCAACAACAGACCCTCGAGCCATTCGCCTTTGAGATGTTTCATCCTCGAGCTTCGTGGGGCAAGTGAAGCGGGAGTTTGATTTGAAGCGCTTTGGTTCATGGCTGAAAGTTATCAAGCAATTGTCATTTGAGTGTCTGTTCATTTGCATCACGAACCAGCAAAAATATTCTGCCAAGAATAAATTGACTCGAGGTTTCAATCTGAAACCTCGAGTAAAAAGTGAGTTGGAAAGCGCATCCGATTGAATTTGGTGTGAAATTGCTCGAGCTGCAAAAACGCCAGCAGTCAAAACACTGCGCTTTAAATCGGTAGAATCTTGAAATCAAAAACCCGTTCTGCCAACCAGATTCCTGCCACCAGCACCACCAAACCCGAGCCGCCAATCAGTGTGCCGCGTTGATAAACACTGCCGCGCCGCAAGGCAAAAGCGATTGGCAGCACAAGTGCCACAAACAACAATTGCCCAATTTCGACACAAACATTAAAGCCCAGCAAACTCGAGATTAAACTGCGGCGGTCTAAGACCAATTCTGCCAGCACACTCGAGATGCCAAAGGCGTGCAAAAAGCCAAAAGCAAATGCCATGACCCACCGTTTTTTTTCTTGAACCACAGGAAAGATATTATTGAGCGGTGCCAAGTTCACGGTGGCAG
>JANMUC010000626.1:0-2745 GCA_031391225.1 Deinococcales bacterium | reverse complement strand
GCGGCAAAGGCGATAAATACCGCCACACAGACGCTCGAGGTTGATTTTGAACACTTAAAAGTGGGGATTGAGAACGATGGTTTTCCTGTGATCGAACTCGTGCGGCAATTGCGTGAACATCTGGCACACGACGAGGCGGCTAATTTCGTGCATTTTGGGGCGACCACGCAAGACATTCTTGACACGGCGCGGGTGTTGCAATTGCGGGTGGCGCTCGAGTTGATGGTGCAAAACCTCGAGCGTTTGATTGTCGGCTTTGCCAGACTCGCTCGGCAGCATCAGCACACTCTTATGGCGGGCAGGACGCACACACAGCAAGCACTACCGATCACTTTTGGTTTCAAGGTGGCGTCCTGGCTTGCGCCATTGATTCGTCATCATGAACGTTGGCAAGAACTCGAGCCTCGGCTGATGGTGGTGCAATTTGGTGGTGCGGTTGGAACACTTGCGGCGCTTGGGAATCGTGGTTTTGACGTGTTGAGTTCACTGGCAACCGAATTGGCTCTGAACCTGCCCTTGATGCCGTGGCACACGCAGCGCGACAACATGGCAGAACTCGCGGGCTGGCTGGCGATGCTCACGGGCAGCCTTGGTAAAATCGCGCAAGATGTGCTGTTGCTGGCACAATCCGAAATTGCCGAGCTGCGCGAATCGAGTGACATCTCGCGTGGAGGCTCGAGCACCATGCCGCAAAAATCCAATCCAATCGTGAGCGAATTTATTTTGACTGCCGCCCGCATGAACACGAACTTACTGAGCGCTGTGCATCAAGCCATGCTTCATGAGCATGAACGTGGCACGCACGGCATGCAGCTCGAGTGGTTGACGCTAGGGCAAATGATCGGTTTGACTTCAGGGGCATTGCAAAAAACTGTTTTTTTGAGTGAAAACCTGGTGGTCAATGAGGCAAAAATGCTTGAGAATATCAAAGCCTCCAACGGTTTGATGCTGTCCGAGGCGCTTTCATTTGCGTTGATAGCACATATGAGCAAAACACAAGCCAAAAAACTGAGCACCCAAATTACTCGAGAAGCCATTGCCAGCAACCGTCATTTGATTGACGTGGCAAAAGAACAAGTCAGTGCCAAAATGGATTGGGACGCACTGACCGAAGCAAACCATCTCGGCTCGAGCGACGTGTTTGTATCGCGTGTGCTGAGTGCCGCTGAAAGGATTAAACGTGCATGAAGTCGTGATTGTCAGTGCCGTGCGAACGGCGATAGCTTCGATTCGTGGTGGACTCTCGAGCGTTCGTCCAGATGATCTGGCTGCCATCGTGATTCGGGAAGCCGTGAGCCGCGCTGGGGTTGATCCGCTCGAGATCGAAGAGGTCATTTTTGGTTGTGCCAACCAAGCCGGTGAGGACAACCGCAACGTGGCTCGCATGGGCGCTCTTCTGGCAGGTTTGCCGCATTCGGTGGCAGGAATCACGGTCAACCGATTGTGCGCCAGTGGTCTTGGGGCGATCAACCAAGCCGCTCGAGCCATTCGGTGTGGCGAGGGCGATATATTCGTGGCTGGCGGCGTGGAAAGCATGACCCGAGCGCCGTATGCCATGCCCAAAAACCCAAACGCCTTTGGACCTTCGGGCAATGTGACCGCGTATGACACGACGCTCGGTTGGCGTTTCCCGAACCCCGCCATGAGCGCCCTGTTTCCGCTCGAGCCAATGGGTGAAACCGCCGAGAATATTTATCAAATGAGCCTGGAGGGCAAAATTGTAGGCGGCGAAATCACCCGCGAACAACAGGATGCCTTCGCGCTCGAGTCTCAACGTCGGGCGGTTTTTGCCATGAACGCGGGTTTTTTCAAACGCGAGATTGTCGGCGTGCCAATCCCAAATCGCAAAGGCGATCCGATCATTTTTGACACCGACGAATACCCGCGCCACAAAAAAACCGAACACGGTCTGGAACTCGACACCAGCCTCGAGCAACTCGCCAAACTCCAACCCGCATTTCGCAAAAATGGCACGGTCACAGCGGGTAACTCGAGCGGTCTGAACGACGGTGCGAGCGCCCTGGTGCTGATGAGCGAAACCCGAGCCTCGAGCCTTGGCATCAAACCCCTGGCACGCTGGGTGAGCGGCGCGGCGGCGGGCGTTGACCCTCGCGTGATGGGTTTGGGACCCGTCAAAGCCGTACCAAAAGCCTTGGCTCGAGCCAATCTTAAACCCGAGCATTTGGATTTGGTCGAACTGAACGAAGCCTTCGCGGTGCAGTCTTTAGCCGTGCTGCGCGAACTCGAGATTTCAGAGTCAATCACCAACGTCAACGGCGGCGCAATCGCGCTTGGGCATCCGCTGGGTTGCTCTGGCGCTCGGATTGTCACCAGCTTAATTCACGAACTCCAACGCCGCGCCTTATTGGGTGAACGCTCGAGGTACGGACTTGCAACACTTTGTGTTGGTGTTGGTCAAGGCGAAGCCGCGATTATCGAACGAATCTAAAAATATCAAAGTTTCAATTTCACTTGTCCAACAAACCCTTCTTGAGCATCATTACAGCCACACAACACAGAACCAAAACTCCCTTCTCTCTTGGGAGAGACGAGTCGGGAATGAGAGGAGGGCAAACAACTTGGCTCGAGTTTTAACGCACCAAAAGCTTTTTAGCCTTAGAAATCAATTTGGAGAATCATGAAAAAAGTTTCGCAGATCACAGCCCAACAAGCCGCCGCAATGGTCAAAAACGGCGACACGATTCTCGTCGGTGGTTTTGGCATGACCGGACATCCGGTTCATCT
>JANMUC010000611.1:0-3487 GCA_031391225.1 Deinococcales bacterium | reverse complement strand
AAGCCGCCGAGTACATCAAAACCCAAGTTGGCGCAGCCGATTACAAAATTGTCTTTGCGGGTTCTGGGTCTACGGCTGCCATCAAACGATTGCAAGACATTTTGGGTTTAAGCGTCCCCAGCAACCGCCGTGCCGCCATGCTCGAGCAAATTCCAATGCTCGAGCGTCCTGTGGTGTTTGTCGGTCCTTACGAGCATCACAGCAACGAGGTTTCGTGGCGCGAAAGCCTTGCCGAAGTCGTCGAGATTCCCTTGTGCCCGCGCGGTTTGATTGATCTCGATGCGCTTCACACCGCTTTGACCGACCCAAAATTTGCGGGTCGCCCTAAAATTGGTTCGTTCTCGGCTGCCAGCAATGTCACAGGCATTATTTCGGACACCCGTTCGGTGGCAAGGCTGCTTCACGCCCAGGGTGCGTTTGCGTTTTTTGATTTTGCCGCCTCCGCGCCGTACGTCAAAATCGACATGAAACCAGGCAAGTTAGACGGTTACGACGCGATTTTTATCTCGCCGCACAAGTTCGTGGGTGGTCCTGGTACGCCGGGCATTTTGGTCTTTAATCCTGCGCTCTACAGCCTTTCGACCCCCAGCACTGCCGGTGGTGGTACGGTCACTTACGTCAACTCTGGCGAGCATTATTTTACGTCCGACATTGAAGCCAGGGAGGACGCTGGAACACCCGCGATCACCCAAAAAATTCGGGCGGCACTGGCATTTTGGGTCAAGAATGCGCTGGGTTTTGAAACTATTGAAAAACTCGAGAAGCAGTATATTCGCACCGCCATTACCCGCTTGAAAGCCAATCCCAAACTCGAGCTTCTGGGCAACCTCGAGACACCACGGCTCGCAATCTTATCGTTTTTGGTGCGTTGCCCAGAGGGTGGATATTTGCATCCGCGTTTTGTGGTGAGGCTTTTGAATGATCTTTTTGGGATTCAATCCAGGGGCGGTTGCGCCTGCGCTGGACCTTATGGGCATAAGTTGCTCGACATTGATGCCGCGCACGCGCACGGTTACCGTGATGCAATTCTGGACGGTTTTGAAGGCATCAAACCAGGTTGGACGCGCCTCAATTTCAATTCTTTCATCAGTCAAGAAGAGTTTGAATTTTTACTGACCGCGCTCGAGTTTGTTGCCGATTACGGCGAGCGATTTGTGCAACTCTACGATTTTGACTGGCGTTCGGGCGCGTGGAAACACCCGCATGATACAGCGCCACAAAGTTTATTTGCCAACCTCGAGCCTGAAATAACCTCGAGCCAAACTTCGACAATCCCAGATTATGCCGTTTACCTCGAGATTGCCCATGATCTTGCCGCCAGCCTCGAGTTGAAAGCCTCACGTCCGATCCCGCCAGAGGTCAACCCCGAACTGGTGTTCTTCAAAAGCTAATCCTGCTCGAGTTTTAAAAGCCGACCTTTTTTGAGGGCAGACAGAAAAATTGTCATTGGGCGTTCCAATTCGGGGCGAAGTTCTTCACCCCATTCAATCACGATCAGCCGTGCGGTATCCAGAAATTCGTCTAAACCCATGCGCCAGAGTTTTTGTGGACGCTCGAGCCTGTGCGCGTCAATGTGAATCAATTTGCCGTCAGGCGTTGGGTACTCGTGAATCAAATTGTACGTTGGACTTGTCACTTCGGCACTCGAGTTTAAACCCCGTGCAATGCC
The DNA here is from genome assembly GCA_031391225.1 of Deinococcales bacterium. GTDB lineage: Bacteria > Deinococcota > Deinococci > Deinococcales > JAAFIG01 > JANXTZ01. The sequence goes on along the minus strand of JANMUC010000611.1, from coordinate 1,818 downwards.
TTTGGTCAGCGTGGTTTTACCCGCACCCATTTCGCCAACCAGTAAAATTACCGTACCGCGCGGGCATCTGGCAGGCAGGGTTTGACCGAACGCCTCGAGTTCTTCGGCAGTCTCGAGGGTGTGCTCTTCGATCATAAAAATGATTCTACTTGAGAATCAAAGGCTTCAAAGGAGTTTTCACGCTTCGCAAATTTGTCAATACCAGCCTCAATCCTCGTCTTCGTCGTAACCAACATCTCCGCGCTCGGAATGGCTGAACGGTAAAACTTCATCGAGATGAAATTCCTGCCCTTCCATCGGCAGGTTGGCTTCGTCCTCGAGTTCACTGCTCGACAGCGTGGCAGATTCATCCCTCAACCCCGAGAGTTCTGCGGCGGCGTCGGCTTCATCCGCAAGTTGGTTCTCATAGCTCGAGTCAATCAAATTCTCAACATCGTCATTCATGGTTTCACCTCGAGATCAAGATGCACCAACAGGCTGAAGTTGCGCTGAATTTGGATGCTGTGCGAGTGCAATTCATCAAACACTTTTCATCAAACACTTTATTGACTTAAAAGCATTTCTTCTGTGCTCGAGCAGAACCAAAAAGAATCAAAACGTTTTTAAAACCCAAAAGGCTGACAAACGTTTGTCAGCCCAAAATCAGGCGCGATTCAGGAGAAATCCAGGGAAAAGATTGACAATTTAATCATATTAAATGGTTATAAACCAAAAACCACCCAATGCTTGGAAACGGCGACAAGGTTAAACCAACGTGGTTTTATTGATTTAACAGGGGCAGAATTTAAGTATGGTGAACACCGCTTGCATATTTTAAACGGTAGGCTTGGGCGTTTAAACCCAGCAACTTACTTGGCGAGTGGTCATTTAACGATCATCAGTGAAATCAAACCCAGTTTATTCTCGAGCCGAGTCTTGATTGCTTGGCGAAATCTCGAGTTTGAATTGATGATGATTTCGATTCAAGAATTAACAACCCAACATGAGTTGAAGCTCAAATTTATTGCGCGTTGGTTGCCACCAACCGAAACAGAAAGAGTGCCTTCATGATCGATTTTTCTTTTCTCTGATTCGCCTTTAAATGGCACCAAAACCTTCCACTGGTAGTTTTATCAGGCTTTAGGTTGCCGAGATTTTTTGATGCTCAATTTCAATGGTCAAGATGATCTCGAATTACGCGATTCAGTTTAGGCTTTGGCAGCCGTGACACGCTCGAGCATCGTACCCAAGTGCGCCTTCCAAAGCCCGTTTTCCCTCGAGCAGCCCGTTTTCGGTAGCGAACAAATAAAACTCGATTTTAAGCTGCAATTGCTTGAAGTTGAGCTGAATTCTAAAAATAGTTGAAAATAAAAACAACCAAAATTCGCAGAGAATGAAAGCTCGAGCGATCAATTATGTTCATCAGCTCAGGGTCAGTTTCATTTCAGTGAAAATACAGGAAGAACCTGAATAATCTTACTTATGTTCAAGGGTTATCAGTGAATAGCGCCCATCCATTTTTCTCGTATGAGACAGCCGCAATACACCAAATCGGTTCAATCGATTTGACTGGGGCTGAGCTGGAGTATGGAGAACGTAGCCTGCACATTTTGAACGGCAGACTTGGACGCGTCAACCCAGATACTTCCTTGGCGAACGGTCATTTGAGCGTCGTGAGTGAAGTCAAACCAAGTTTATTTTTAAGCCCAGCGCAGATCAAATGGCAAAATCTCGAGTTTGAACTGATGATGATTTCAATTCAGGAATTTACACTTCAAGCCGAATTAAAACTCAAATTTATCGCACGTTGGATGCCGCCACTCACAACAAAAGCCGTTT
>JANMUC010000753.1:0-2826 GCA_031391225.1 Deinococcales bacterium | reverse complement strand
TGTTCCTGCCGGTCCAACCCAAGAAGAACTCTTGGTGCAAATTCGTGATCTCTTAAAAAAGTAATTCATTTCAAATTAAATCTCGAGCAGATCAGGCTCGAGATTCTTTTATTTCATGTACTTCGTGTGCCAGATCAAATAGTAATACGCCCAACCTCGAGTCGCTCCCAGTCCCTCGCCCCAAGCTTCGATGCCGTCCAGCGAACCATAAGCCGTTTTGTAGGCGGCATTTAAACCCGCGTCGCCATATGCCAGAAAGTCCAGCCGCCCGATGGTCGCCAGCCAGTACCGTGCCGTCCACAAGCCCACGCCGCGCAGCGCGGTCAAATGCTCGAGAACATCGGTCACATTGCCTCCCAGCACCCCGTCAAAATAACCCTCAAGCGTCGCCTTCGCCACGGTTTTGAGGTATTCGCCCTTGCGCCTCGAGACTTTACACTCGAGCAACCCTGTTTCGTCGGCGGCAAGAATTTGTTCGGGCGTTGGATGCAAAGGAAACAAATGGCTTGAGCCGTCGCTGAGTTGCCCCGCGACCTCGCCACCAAAACGCCGTGAAACCATGCTGATTTGCTGCAAGCAAAACGAGAGCGTGATCTGCTGCCCCAGAATGGCTGCCACCCAAGCCTCCCAGGGGGTCATGAGCGGGGGTCGTAAGCCTGCCAGGGATTTTATGGCACTCGAGAGTGCGGAATCGTTACCAGCGACCACGTGGAATGGCAAGGGATCAAGCTCGAGTCCAAACGAGGTGATCGCCCATTCTCGAGCCTCTGGTGAATCGTCGCTAATTTCCAAACCTTTGAGGTGCGCTCTTGCTGTAATCACTCGAGCACCCGTGCTGGTCTGAATGGCGCGTTGATGAACGCCATTTTTTTCATCGAAACGTTCGACTTGATTGTGTTGCGGCAAACGTGCCAAAACGCTGGCGGTCAGCGCAAACGAAAACGGTTGTGCCGTCTCGAGAATTACAGATTTGGTCGGCACGGGTTTGGTCGGCACGGGTTTAGTCTGCACGCGTTTAATCGGCACAGTCACCCACCGGATACAAATAGCCACAACGCGGACAAGGATTCTTGATGCCGCACACGGCTTTAAACCCTTCAGGCAGTTTGACTCCGCAACGGTTGCAGACTTGTCCTTTAATCTGGTCGTACTCGAGCGCCAGACCATTCTGGCTCGAGATGGAACTTGGATTTGGATTCATGGATAACCTCGAGAAAAGCTGATCTCAATTGTTCAGTGGGTGCTTTGTTCGCCTGACCCAATTTGGCGCTGAATCTTGGTGACGACGCAACAATTGATTCAGTTGCGCCGCATGATGCTGGACGTGGCGCATGCTTTGAAACAGATTCTCGAGGATACTGTGATTCCTGAATTCACTGATAAAGCGCTCCTTGGCTTTTTCGTCGGTCAGACCGTCAATCAGAACACGGCATTTTTCGCGTCCAAACTCGAGGTAGTTTAAAAGCTCCAATTTGGAGTAAATGCGGTCTGGCAAGACGCCTGTGGGATCAAGTTCGGTTAATGTGAACGGTGCTGGCGGATGGAATGTTGAGGGTGAATCTGACATATCATAATCCAAGAAAAAAAGCGTGTGATACGCCAAATACCAAAAATCAAATTCTTTAGAACCATTGCTCCAAAGATCATCCGAGCAAGCCAGCATGGCATTCTCGAGCATGTCAATTGAAGCCCCGAATTGCTGCCAAAGGATTTCCCTAAGCGTTTCGTTCATGGCATAAAGTTTAACATATTTTGTCTGACAACAAAGCCAAAACTCAGTAAATCTCAAGCACCTTATACGGATGCGGGCGAATCAAACCATCCTCTTCAGAAAACAACTCGAGCAAATTGTCACGCCCGACCATGCCAGCACCGCGCAAAACCAGCATTTCCATACTCTCGAGGTTGAGGGTCGCAAAATTACCACTGAACACCGCGCCCAAATCCATGTACAAATGCTTGTCCACCCAAGTCGGCACACCCAAAGGCGTGTGACCATGAATGCTGCCGACAATATGAGGCTCGAGTTCAAACGGACCTTCGTTGGGTCGCGCCCAAACCATCGCATCGGCAATGGTGGCATAACGGTCAAGTTTGACGGCTGGCGCGGCATGAGAGCACAAGTAAAAATTGGGCGTCTCGTAACTCAGTTGGGTTTTGGCAATAAAATCGCTTAAATCGCTGGGCAGGTTTCCAGGTCCAAACAAGCCGTACTCTCGAAAGAGCGTGCTGCCACCGTTGCGTTGCCAATTGACAAATTCTTCCCTGGCAAGACGCAACAAACTCGCATCGCCAGATTCCTGCGCCATGCGGTCATACTGCGCGGCGTTCTAGGATAAGGCCATTCTTTTTTGCAATAATGAATCAGTAGACGGGCCTACCACCATATTTTTCCGGTAATGGTCAAATACGTTCATCAGCGAAAAAAAACGCCCATCATGGCCATAGGGAAAGGTCATTGCTACGTTTCGAAGGCTGGGCACACGGAATTTCAGGGAATCATTGTTGTTAATAGTGATCTTCATCCGCCCAAAGTCATTTATAACTGTGTCCACAGTGAGCCCCGTATTGCGGTAAGAAAAATCTGTAAAAAAAGGTTCTGAATGGCAACCGGCACATTTTTTTTGAAATATTTCATAACCCAGCTTTTCAGGTAAAATAAAACTGGCCTCTCCGCGCATTACTTTATCATACTTGCTGTTGCTGCTAACAAGTTGTAAAAGAAATTGACTCATCGCTTTGCCGAGCCTTTGGTAATTAATGGTTTCATCGCCAAAAGCTGCTTTAAATAATTTACGGTATTCTTTATCGGCTCTTAATTTACTG
>JANMUC010000562.1:0-1610 GCA_031391225.1 Deinococcales bacterium | reverse complement strand
TTCGGTCAGGGCTTGCTCCCAGGCTGCCTTGACGTTCAGGCTGGTCATGAACATGCCTCCAGCCGCCGCCAGCAGTCCCAAGGTCAGAATCAGGCGTCCTCTGCGTCTGAAGGTGTTGCGAATCGACAGAATTAATGTACGGTCAAAACGCAGCGCCTCGAGCAACCTGTCAAACCAGGGCAGCGAAATCATTTTGCGACTCGAGCCAAAATCGTTGATGCCTTCACGCACGGTGACGCGGGTGGCGCTCAAGATTGGGAAGATGGCAATGGCAAGCGGCACAAGAATGCCCAGGCAAACCTGCAAGACGTAAATCCAAACTGGAATGGCGGTGCTGGTAATTTTAAAATTCAGCAGTTCAGCAATCACGCTCGAGAAACCACGTCCAGCCAGAATGCCAAGCGGCACGCCGGCACTCACGGCAATCAAACCCATGACGGCAATCAAGCTTAAGTACAAACTGGCAATCTGAATTGATCGTGCACCGATGGCTTTCATCACGCCAATTTGCCGAACTTGTTGCGCCAACATCGAACCAATCATGGTGGCGGTTAAAATTGCGCTTAAGACCAACGCCATCAAACTAAAAATCAGCAGCATGGTCAGAATCGCGGTCATTTGCGTTTGATGCGGGTGCTTGGCTGGCGGCGAAATGCGAATTTCATCGACCACACGCCCTTGCGATTTCAACCAAACCGCAAAACCTGCCACCGTACTGTCTATGGCTCGAGGCTCGAGTGGCTGATCTTTGACAATGATTTTCAGCAGGTGCAAGGTTTTGGCTTCGCCCAGTTTCTCGAGCGTGGCTGGTGTGATGTAGCCGTAAGCGGTTTGTTCCTGTCCTGCTGGAGCCAAACCTGGATCGTGGACTGTACCAGAAATCAGCAGCCCCGTTTTTGCGCCGTTTGGGGTTTGCACCCGCAGCGAAGTGCCAATTTTTGTTTTGACCAATCGCAGTGCCTCACGCTCGAGCAGCATCGAACCTGTGGGTGGCGGAAACGCGCCCGCCTCTGGCGTGAAGGTATTGATTCGCATGTTCTTAAAGTCTTTGATCACAAACAGCAGCAAGGGCATCCATTCGTTTGGTTTAAACTCGAGCCTTGCCGTCACCGTCGAACTGGCTTCGGCTGCCGCAATCTCTGGGCGCAAACGAACCGCATTGACCAGCGCATCATCGACCTTGTCCAACTCGAGCAACGCCGATGCGGGATTGGTGCTGACGTAATTTTGTTTGATCTCGCGGGTCAAAATGGCGTAGGAATTCAGAATCGTGCCAACGCCAAACACGCCAACCGCGATTGCCAAAATCATCATCAGGGTGCGTCCTTGGGTGGCGTTGAGATCGCCCAATAACTTCTTCCAACGAGGGCTAATATTCATGCACCAACCTCGAGTTGTTCTGGCAGAATCACACCGTCTGCCAGGTTGATGGTTCGCGTGAAATACCGTCCAAAGTCGCGTTCGTGCGTGACCATCACCACGGTCTTGCCCTCTTTCACCAGCGCCGCAAAAAGCTGCATCACATCTTCAGAGGTTTTGGAATCGAGGTTGCCCGTGGGTTCATCCGCCACCAACAACGGCGGGTCTTTTGCCTGCGCTCGAGCGATGGC
>JANMUC010000533.1:0-24356 GCA_031391225.1 Deinococcales bacterium | reverse complement strand
CTGTGGACAACCTGTTGATAACTCAATATTTGAAACATCCTGTGGATAACTCGAGTTTTATCCACAGGTTGTCCACAGGCAACTTGGAGTTATCCACAACCTTATAAACAGGCAAATTTGATTCTATAACAGATTGGTTCTGACTTATCCACACTATCCACAGCCCCTACTACTACTGCTACTAAATCTATTAAACTAAGAAAAGCTTTAAGACCGCATCTCTAGACAGGGGAATATCGAAGTTCAAACAAACAACACCAAGATTAAAAAATCCAGGCAGATTCAAAACCAAACATTCGGAGGTTTTAACCATGCAAGTTCAAATTCCAAAAAAACAACTCAGCGACGCCCTCTCGAGCCTTGAACGGGTGGTGCCAAATCGCAGCTCGAACGCCGCCCTGACCCATCTAAAAGTCTCGAGCAACGAACGGGGACTGGCACTCTCAGGCACAAACCTCGAGATCGATATTGAAATCCTGGTCGAAGCCCAGATCAATGCTGGAACCGACTTTGTGGTGCCAGCGCACCTGTTCGCCCAGATCACCAAAGCCCTTCCAGGCGAGTTGGTTGAGCTGCATTTAAGCGGCTCAGAACTGACGGTGGCGTCTGGCGGTGCAACATTTAAGCTTCAAACCGGAGAACTTGGCGCTTACCCCGAACTGAGTTTTCCAAGCCACTCAGATTTGACGCTGGACGCCAAAGAATTTGCCAGGAGCATCTCGAGCGTGCGCTACGCGGCTGCCGCCGAAGAGTTTCGCGCCATTTTCCGAGGGGTGCAAATGGAACTCTCACCCCAGCGCTCGCGTTTGGTGGCAACGGACGGCTTTAGACTCGCGTACCGAGATTTCCCAGCCTCGAGCACGTTGGAAGCCCGAAAATTGGTGATTCCTGCCCGCAATGCCGATGAACTCATTCGGGTTTTAAAAGATGGCGAGGTCAAACTGACCATTGGCAACGGAACGTTATCCGTTTCGAGCGACCGTGTTCGGTTGAATGCCAAATTGATGGACGGCGAACTGCCAGATTACGAACGTGTGATTCCAAGCACCTCGAACGTCACGATTCAACTCGATTCGGCAGCCTTGCGCGAGAGCGTCTCGCGGGTGGCGGTGGTTGCCGACAAACTTTCTAACAACAAAGTCGAATTTATTGCCGCCAGCGGAAAACTGCAACTGGTTGCCGAAAGTGATTATGGACGTGCCCAAGACGTGCTCGAGGTGCAGCAGTCGGGCACCGAACCTGCCATTACGGTTGGTTTTCGGGCAAAACAGTTGATTGAAGCTCTGGGACCGATTGAGGGCGAGGTGACGATTGGACTGGGCATGAATTCGCCGGCGGTGTTCAGAGCCAGCAACGATCCCGGATACCTGGCGATCGTCAACCCCTTGCGCGTTTGAAGGCAGCTTAACGGGGCTAGTGCTTCAAAAAGCCCTTCTAACCCATCTGGGAACCTCGAGCCAGCTTAAAAGACCGTACAAGCCCAAATCTTTAAAACCAGTTATCCACAGAATTTGAATAAGCCTGTGGATATGTGGATAACTTTATTTTGAGTCTGTGCCACAAGCAAAAAAGAATTCATACCCTGTGGACAAAGTCCCCAATTTTCAATTTGAATCTACCTCAAGCAATTCAGGATATGCTAGAACAGCAAATCGCCCAAAAGCCAACCAGGAGGAAACGTGAAACTCGAAAATTTTCAACACACTGCCATTTCGAGCACCAACCGTTGGCGCAAACCAGAAACATACACATCCAAAAACGATTGGTTAAACGCGATCGAATCCGATGCCACGATGCTTGCCAACATTGCAAAAGTTCAAAGCGCAACCCAGCTTTCGGCGTTATGCCATGCCATCTCGAGTCTCGCCAGTGCCGCACTCGAGAGTGGATACGGACTCAGAGCCAGCGATCTGGAGCCAAGCCTACAAGCTCTGGAAAAATCCGAAGAGGTTGAAGAACTCCACGCCTTCACAAGGCGCTTATCTGCCCTTGAAGAAGAGGCTGCCATGTTCGTTTCTCTGGACAATCCAATCTTAAAAGAACAAGAGAGTCCTGGCTGGAAACGCATTCTGACCGTAGATGATTCCGGATTGGTGCGCAGCGCCTTAAAACGGATTTTTGCCGAAACAACTGCCAAGCTCGAGGAAGCCAAAAATGGTACGCAAGCCGTCGAGCGAATCTCTGAAATCAAAAAGTTCGATTTGATTTTACTCGACCTCGAGATGCCAGACCTCAACGGAATTCAGGTACTAGAACAGATCAGACGCGCCAGCCAAGATGTGGTTGTGGTGATGCTGACCAGCTCTGAAGACATTAAAAAAGCCATTACCACCATCCGCGAGGGGGCAGACGGTTATTTTCAAAAGCAAGACCTGCCGCTCGAGGGCGACAAAAACCAATTTTTTGACGCCCTCGAACAAGCTCGAAATTACCGCGCGGGTATCATTGCCAGGAGGCAACTCGAGCAACTGAAAATTGATTTTTACTCGATGATCACCCATGACATTCGCAACCCAGCCAACGTGGTGGAATTGGCGATCGAGCAACTGCTCGACGAGCAAAGCAGCTTTGACACCCATCAGCGACAAATGCTGGGTTTGGCATCCGAAGCCGCCAAAAAAATGATTTCATTGGTGACCGATTATCTTGATTACGCCAAGATAGACGCCGGTTATTTAAAAATCGAAACCAAAGACATCAATTTGTGCAAATTGGTTCAATCCTCGAGCAACCAAGCCAAAATCATTGCGAGTGAAAAACACCAGACCCTCCACCTCGAGCTGCCAGAAACGCTAAACGCTTTGGTGGACGAAACCAAACTCAAACAAGTGGTCGATAACCTGATCTCGAACGCCGTAAAATACACCCCTGAACACGGCAGCATCGAGATTAAACTCGAGCAAAAAGGCGATTTCGTGCGCCTCGCGGTGAAGGATAGCGGTCAGGGAATCTCGAGCGAGCATTTGAAATTGCTGTTTGAAAAATTTGCCCGCCTGCCAGGGGAATCACACCGCAGCAAAGGTACAGGCTTGGGTTTGGTGATCGTCAAAGCCATCATCGAGGGACACGGCGGCAAAGTTTGGGCAGAGTCCAAAGGCATCGGTGAAGGTTCAACGTTTCAGTTTGAAATCCCAATTAAAACGACTTAACTCGAGCTATCAGTTATCCACACCGTGCCTGTGGATAATCTGTTGATAAGTATCAGCGGTGCTGGTGCGCTTGCGCGTCAATTTTGGATCGCCATCCAAATCGACAAAATAAAGTCCGAAATCATTGCTGGGCGCAAATTTTAGACCCCACTCGCGGTTGCTGGTAATACTCCAACAAATATAACCAATCACCCGCACACCCTCATTGACTGCCTTTTGCACCTCGAGCACGTGACGCCGAATGTACTCGGCAGGCTCGAGCCGCCCGTTTCGAACCGAACCATTTTCAATGATAAAAATATCTTGATCGGGAAACATTTTGGAGAGTTTGCCAAGTGTTCTGGATAAAATTTGGGGATTGACTGGAGCACGGTCAAAACGACCAGTCCCAGCCTCGAGTAAATCCACAATCTTCCAAGGTTGCCAATCGCTGACCCCCCAATAATGGTCTAAACCGACAAAATCATGTTGACCGACGCATTCTTTGGGACACAAAAATTCAGGAAGTTTACCAGCCATCCCCAAATGCCACCAATTGCTATTCGCGCCCGTCAAGACCAAACGCAAAATAGTAATAAAACTGCGCCAACCACGGAGCCGCCTTCGTTTCGGTGTCCCTTTGGGATAACGTACTGGACTCGGCGTGATCAACTTTTGAATTCTTTTCAAGTGCTCGAGATCGCGCGTATGGGTCACGCGCCAATCGAGCAACCACTGCACGTAAGACGGCAAACCAGTCAACAGCGGATTGGCGCTGACTCGAGCGCTTTGATTGACCTTTTGAAATTCGGCACGCGCCAAGGTATGCGCACGAAATAAATTGGGCAACAACCGCCCGATGAGCGCCACTTGACGCTCCAAACTGTCATCGATTCCCAAACCTGGCGGCAGGGAAGTCTCCGACGCATTCCAAGGCTTAAAATAACCTTGCAACATCACATTGGGTTCGTTAAAACTCAGCCAGAACGTGCATTCCGAACCCAAGTGTTCCGCCACCGCTCGAGCGTAAAGTGCGAAGGTTTCAGGAAAACTCGGTGCGATCAAACCACCTCGAGCCTCGACGTGAAGCGGATAAACCCAGTGACAGAGCGTGATCATCGGCTGCATTCCAGATGCTTTAATGGCTTGAATCACGTTAAGGTAATGCGCAAAAGCAGTTTCGTCGTAATGACCGAGTTTGGGTTCGACTCGCGCCCAAGCAATCGAAAACCGAAAAACCTTACAACCCAAACCGGCGGCAAGCTTGATATCTTCTTCAAAACGATTCCAAAAATCTGTGCCTCGACCCCTGGGCGTGCGTTTGGTTTTGGCTTCCCAGACATCCCAATTGTCGGGCGTCTTTGGATCAAACGCTTCGCCTTGATGGTCTGAAGTGGCAACGCCAAACAAAAATGAATCAGGCAACGGGTTTGGCACGGTGAAGGTATTCTAGCAGCAAGTGGGGAGGGTCGCAGCGCTCAGACATTGTTGTTAACCATTGCGTTCCCTCTCACTGCTGGGAGAGAAGAGAGTTTTATTGCTATCTCGAGAAATCAAAATATCTTGTTCTAAACCCATAATTCATTGAAAATCAATGTGTTTAAAGATTTTTAGAGTGTCAAATCTAGAACTCGAGCCGTGACAATTTCAAAATTGTTGTGGCTGTCAGCAATGCTTAAAATGGGTTGCTCGAGCTTGGTTAAACGTTGATTGGTGCTGATACTCGAGCGACCTTCAAACACCAAATCAAACAGTTTCCCAACCAACATTGGGTTGAGGGCATAGCGAATGTTGAGGCGGTCTTGAATGCCGTGCATGATGCCTCGAGCCAACCATTCTTGTCCCTCGATTTTGCTGGCGTCCGCGCTCCAAGCGCCGTTCCAAAGCGCGGCGTTGGCGCTGGGTTGCACAAGAATTTGCGTTCCGACCGAATCGGCTTTCTCGAGGGCGCGTTCAAAAAAACCGTCGTAACAAATTAACGTCGCCACTCGACCCAAAGGCGTGACTGCCGCCGCAACATCTTCGAGCCGCCCTCGAGATAAACCCACCAGTTTTTCCAGTCCAGCCGTGAGATTCAGTTTTGGGCTGCGCAACACGATTTTGCCTGAGGGTGCGAACAAAAATGAAATGTTCTGCATCCGACCATCTGCCAGATGCAAACCTTTTGCCGCCTCAATTTCAATACCAGGCAGGAAGCTTGAGCCAGCAGAAATAAACGAATTGCTGGTTTTGGCGGCAGAGGAGAAGGCGTAGACAAAAACCTCGAACAAACGTGTCGCACGAGGCAACATAAAAACAGAAGGTGAAAAATTTTGAAATTGCAAACCAAATTTGAGTGCCTCGAGCCACGATTCGCGTGCCAACTCGAGTGCCGCATCCTGAATTTTAGCGGCAGTGACTTGGCGCTCGAGCAAAAAAAGCAGTGGCAAACCAATCAATTCGGGAAAAGCCACAAGTGCCGCTTCATGCGAATCTCGAGATTCTAATGCAAGCTTCACCTGCTCGAGAATCCAAGATTCGAACGCTTGATTTGAAAGATAAGCGTCAAGCTCGAGTTTGCTTTGCACGCACGCGAAAAAAGCCACGCCTCGATTCTGGCATGAAAACGCAAAGCAATCAAAACATTCATGAAATAAACAGCCAAAACTCATCTGAACTGTTAGGCTGCAAGAATGCGTTTACCTTTGATTGGATTGTTGGTTCTTGGATTTGTATTCACGGCGTGTGCCCCTCGAGCCTTTGTGCGCGGCAACGTCAGTACGCAAAGCATCATCACCGATTTTCAAGCCGATCGTGGTGTGGGCAGCAGCTATAAAATTGGCGAACCTGTTTCGTTCAATTTTAGCGTTAACAGAAATGGTTTTGTGACCTTGGTGACCACTGATTCGGACACCAGTACCTACGAATTGGACCGTAATCTCCCAATCAAAGTTGGTAAAAATGTGTTGCCACCGAAAGGTGCGAATTTCTTTTACCGGATCAAACAACCCACCGGTACTCAACGGGTGTATTTGATTTTTAGCGACACTGTCTCGCGCGGTGTGAAGTTTGAAGAGAAGCTCGAGTCTGAAAACTTAGAAGCAAAAATCCAAGAGTTTTTCAATGCGGCTGGATCAAAAGCTCGAGATGTAATCGAATCAAGTTTTGAGGTGGTAAATCCATGAATATCAAACTTGCCATCGTTTTTGGAATGCTTGCCATCGCTGTGATCTCATGCAATACTCCGCCCCCGCCCGCCTTGGCTAAATGCACCACACCAGAAATGCAACCCGCCACTTCAGTCACTACCAACGCAGCCGTCGTCTTTAAAGCCCAAGCCAAAACCTTAGACAGTGCTGCGATTGATGGTTACGATGCCAATCGTGTGCTTGCTCAGGATAAAGGTGTTGTTGGTGGAGATTTCATTGTTAGCGATTGCAGTGAAGGCTTACTGCGACAAGTAACCAGTATATCCACGGCAAATGCTGGAGTTGATACTCGAGGAATTGAAAAAGTTTATCTGAACACCAGTGATGCCAGCCTTGAGGACGTGGTGACAAGCGGCGATCTGGGTTTGGATTATGGAGCTTTGGATTTCAATCAAGCGACCGTGCTTAGCGCCTTACCAGGGGTTCAAACTCGAGCCGTCAACGGTGCATTGCCATTTAAGGATACTGTGATTCCCCTAGGGAGCGGAGCAACCCTGAAAGTATCGGGTTCAATCACGCAAACCCTGAATCCAAAATTTAACCTGAAATTCTCGAACGGATCGCTGGAAAAACTCGAGATTGGACTTTCGGGTGGTTTTGGCGTTTCGATGACAGGCAAGTTAACCGCCACCGCCAAAATCGCGGCACTGACAGCCGATTTTGAAAAAGAATTGGTTTCGTACAGATTTACCAGGGCGTTCCTGGTCGGCGTTGTACCAGTGGTGGTTGTGATCGAACCCAAATTGATTGTTGGAGCTGCCGCCAGTGCCAACGAACCACTGACGGTTACCGCCGGGATTTCACCCAATGTCAACCTGAATTTCAGCATCAAATACGACCGTGCCGCGACCAACAAATGGACAATCGTCGAACCCACCGCCAGTTTCTCGGCAAATCCAACGTTTGACATCAGCACGCCATCAGGCGCAAAAACCAAAGCCTATGCAAAACTGGCGCTCAGCATGAAATTCTACGGCGTGGTCGGACCAGAGATCGAAACCAAACCCTTCTCGGTCGTAACCATCGTGCCTGGACAAACCACCAAGATCAACACAGGCATTACCCTGTCTGGAACGGTCAATGCAGGTTTTAAAATCCTTGGCAAAAACCTGTCACTTGCAACCAGTTCGGTCAGTTCAAACGCCTTAACTGCCAATTACAACTGCACTGGGGCTTCGTGCATTATTGCTGTCGCCAGCCCATTGCCAGAATCCATGCGTTAGAACTCGAGGGCAAAACTCCGTATTTTTTAGACATAAAAATCAGCAATTACTTGCTACCCTCTCATCCCCGACCTTCTTGACCCCAAACGTGCACCTAACGGGCGGGGTCGCCTTCTCTCCTCGGAGAGAAGGGAGTTTTATTCAATTTTTGTTTGGGCGGATCATCTCGAGATTATGGCTCGTACAGCACCACACTTTCACCTTCACAGATAACTTCACCGCGTTGATTGCTGCACACGCAAGCCAGGACAAAAACAGGTTTATCCGTGCGGATGCTCGAGATAATCGCAGTGGCGGTGATCGTATCGTCAATAAAGGTCGGCGCTCGAAATTTTAGGCTCGAGGAAAGGTAAATGCTGCCCTGACCAGGCAGTTGATTGCCGATCACGTTCGAGATCAAACTCGAGACAAGCGCCCCGTGAGCGATGCGCTGCCCAAACCTCGAGTTTGCGGCGAATGCTGCATCCAAATGCAATGGGTTGTGGTCGCCTGAAATCTGGCTAAAGGCGATAATGTCTGCCTCTGAGATGGTTTTGCTGACACTGGCAGTATCACCAACTTTAAAATTGTGCATGATCCAGTCTAACCTCGAGCCGTCACCGAAAGGGTGTTGTGGTAGATTGCACCATGGCTGACATTCAAAAAGTCTCGAGTCGGGCGGATTTAAAACGATTTATCGAATATCCGTACCAACTTTACAGGAATCATCCGACTTGGGTTCCGCAATTGCTTTGGCAAGAATGGGATGACCTTGACCAAGCCAGAAAGAAGAACCCGTTTTTCGAGCACGCTGTGGCAGACTACTTCCTGGCGCTCGAGGCTGGGCAGGTGGTCGGGCGGATTGCTGCGATTCATGACAAGAGTTACAACGAATTTCACAACGAGGCGGTGGTGTTGTTCGCCTGTTTTGAAGCCGAAAGCGCAGCCGTTTCCAAGCAGTTGCTCGAGACGGTTGAGGCTTGGGGGAAAGCCAAGAATCTAAATTTGGTCAAAGGTCCAAGTAAAGTTGCGCAAAATGACATGATGGGCGTGCTGATCGAGAATTTTGATGATCCGCCGGTGGTCATGATGGTTTACAACCCGCCGACTTACGCTGGTTTTCTTGAGGGCGCGGGTTACACCAAATCTGAGGATACGTTTGCTTGGCGCATGACCGTTAAGGGTGGATTGCCAGATCGTGTTGCAAGGATTGCCGAACGGGTTAAACGAAACTTGAAAGTCAATATTCGCAAGGTTGGGCTGAGCAGCAAAAAAGCCTTGGCGGCAGAATTGCCAATCTTGCGTGATATTTACAACGCTGCCTGGGATAAAAACTGGGGTTTTGTGCCTTGGACCGAACACGAAATCGAGCATCTTGCCTCGCAGCTTGGGCAGGTTGCCGACAAAGACCTGTGCCTGATCGCTGAGGTGGACGGCAAGCCCGCCGCGTTCAGTATTACGCTGCCTGACATCAACCAAGCCATGAAAGGCACTGGTGGCAGGTTGTACGGCTTGGCAAAATTGTTGTTGACCAAGCCCAAACGAATGCGCCTGGTGGCAATGGGTATCCTGCCCGAATTTCAAGGACGGGGTTTGGACGCACTGATTTATGCCGAAACCTTCTGGCGCGGACAGAGCAAATACGAAGCCGGCGAATTCGGTTGGACGCTCGAGAGCAACGATGCGATTAACAACGGTATGAAAGCTTTGGGCGCTGAGCAGTACAAGCGTTACCGAATTTTTCAAAAACGAATTTAAAGACCTTTAAGCTCGAGTGCATTAAGGTTTGCTCTGTTGGGCAAATCGAAACGCTCGAGCTTTGATTTTTGAACGTACCGATCTGATACCAAATTGTGCTGAAGAATCGGCTTTTTTGATTCTTCAGCCGACCAACGGGAGTGACAAAAACACCGAATTTAACGCATGAACGACAGTTTGCCGCTTTTTGGCAAACGAGAGTGAATAAGTTAATTCGGTATGCGAGTTGAGGTTGATTATTTTAAGACTTCTTCTAAAGACAGAATTTGTTGCTCGTGCGCAAACGTTAAAAGATAATCTGTAGCAAGGTCGCCATCATGTCGCCAACGCATGAATTGTTCTTGAACTTGCGCCATGCTGAGCAAATGATCGGGTAATTTATTGGCAACTTTTAAGATTAAGCGTTCGGCGTCGTTTGGGTAAAATCGTTCGATCATCCGTGAAATTTGGGCACTGCTGGCATTGCCCAAGTAGACGTGAAGGTCGGCTCTGCCAGGTCGAATAAGGGCTGGGTCAAGGCGTTCCTTGTGATTGGTGGTCATAAAAACAATCAAACCGTCTCGAGAAGCCACACCGTCCAAAGCGTTCAGCAAACCCGTAAAAGTGACTTTAGAACTCTGATCGATTCTGTTTCGTCCCGTAAAAACCGCATCGATATCCTCGAGCAACAACAAACTGCGTTCTGGGACGCTGGTGATTAAAGACAGCAGCATTTCATCGTTAAAATCGTTGCCCGATAAACTAAGCGCGGCAATATCGAGCCCGACCACGCCCGCGACGGCTTTAACCAAACTGGTTTTGCCATTGCCTGGTTCGCCAAACAGCAAGTATGAGCGCCGCCACGGAATGCCCATGTGGACGTACCAGTTGCGTTCTTTGACAAAACGACGGATGTCATCGACACTTAGATTACTGATATTGTCTGCCAGAACCAACGATTCAATCGGGCGTGGAATTTGCGTGTCAATCGTGTTCCAAAAACCAACTCGAGGGACCCGAATCGTGATTCGGCGTTCGTTGGCTGGAATGGCGAGGGTGTGCGCGTCATGAATCAGTTGGTTGACAATGTTGCGGTCAGTGCCAAGTACCCGAATCACCAGGGTTTCATGGAAACCAACAAACATTTCGTTGGCTTGACGGCGTTCACGACTGAAACCGACCAGCATAAAACGTTTTCTGTAACGAATAATGTACATACCTGGAGCTGGGGTTAGCAGCAATTGGTAGGCGCGGTGGTCAACATCGGCAAGTTCGGTGCCGGCGGGCGCACTGACATTGCGGGTGCGCAGAATCAAATGTTTAGCGCGTCTTGTTTCTTGGTGCGTTGCCAACCACACTTGCAACCATGGGAAACTTTGATCGGTGCTGTCCACTTCGACGGTTAAAACAAAACGGCGTTGAATCAGACGAAAAGCTTGGCTTGGAATCCGGCGCACCAATGCCAGCAACGTTCCAATAATTGCCAAATACACCCCGCCCGAGAGTAGGGGATTGCTTTTCAGCGCGTCACGAAAACCCTGGGAAAAATCGTTAAGCAGGTTTTGCATGGTGATGGTTTTGCCTTTCTGTGAACGAAACCACAAAATTAGCAGCAAGCTCTGGGACTCGAGCAACCACGTCGGGGCGTGCATCATTTGGTCCAGAGACAAATGCCAACCACCGAATTTTGGGGTCAAACCAGGTCAATTTGCTCAAGGCTTTCGCGCCCGGTTGACTGCTCGTTTTGGGCAGCGCTTCAAGTTCAAACTCGAGAATTTCACCGTCAATGGAAGCGGTTGGGTCTTGCAGCGCAATGGCTTGGTATCTTCCGGGCAGCCAGGAAAGAACCAGTTTATTGCTCTTGGGTTTTTTCCAGATTGGCGGGCGTCCTAAAATGCTGGTGGCAGTCCGCACCCGACCTTCTGAAAGCTCAAACTTGGGATTGCCAAACACGGCTGCCGCAGGCGTTTCCAATTTTCGCAAGTGAATGCCGCGCTCGGTGGTGGCTTGTAAAATTGTGGTTTGATTGCCTAGATCACCCGTACCGAGGCTTTGCATCGAACCGATCCACAATTCTTCTAAGGTATGGGTCGAACCGTGCGTCGAGCAAATCACGAATTCCAGCTTTTAGATCGCGTTTGCAAAAATGAACCGTAACGACCGCATCAGCCCCAGCCTCATGCAAGAGTTTGACTCGAGTCGCATGGTCGTCGTAAACGACCCAAGTGCCTTGAGGATTGATAAAAGTTGAAGGCGCAGGATGTAAAATTACGGCAAGGGCGTTTAAATTTCGCGCATGGGCGTAGCTCGAGACATCGGCGATTAAACGTTTGTGGTTGGGTCCAAAAGGGTCAAAGTTACCGACCACTGCGACTCCTGGGCGAGAATTGTTTCCAGATCGTGTGACGCGCATTTTATGCTCCTTTCATGGTGCTTAAAGAGTGGCTCGACAGGAGGGCGGACTGATGGTTAATGCTCCAACGCGCCAGTGCCGAGGCGGGTCCCAAGAAACCAACCCACAAATCGGGCGTGATCTGTTCAGGGTTTTCTGAAGACCAACCGTGACCACCAGCGCGACGCAAGTAGAGGGCGCGAAGGGTAGCGACCACGTTTAAGGCTTTGTTGGAGGCGGCGGTGTTCCAACGCGGCACAGCTTGAAGCATCATGCAAAGCTCGAGTTGTCCCGCCAGACCGTGACAGTAGGTGGGGCTGCTTAATACGTGGGCGTTTAAAAAGGCTCGAGCTGCCCAGTCGATTTCACTGGCAAATTCTGTGCCATTAGGGTCAATTTGCAGCAAGACCCACAAGTACCCAGCCGCACCATGACACCAGTTGGTGTTGGGCATCATCTGTCCGTTCAGGCTGTGGCGCCAAGCTGCGCCGTTTTCACCTTGCCCGTGGGCATGAATGGCGTGAAGTGTCCGCTTGGCTAAATGGCTGGCATAATGGCTATTCGTGGCATCACCCCAAGACGCCAAAGCCAGCGCAATGCCCGCCGAACCGTGCGCCGCACCCAATTGAGTGTTGATGGCAAGGGTGCTTTGGTCAAACCACACTGGAATATCGTGCGTCAAATCAACCGTATCGAGCAAGGTGCTGGCAAGTGGTGCAACCAGCTCAAAGAGGCTCGAGTCTTGCAGTAGTTGTGCAATTTGAATGCCTGCCCAGAGAATGCCGGCATGTCCAGAGAAGAAATCGGGGCTGACGTTTGGGGTTTGAATTGCGGCGTGCAATCGCCGTTTTGCAGCACAGATTTCGCCAGCAACCGCCAAACTCAGTGCCACCCCAGCATCGCCTGTGAACAAACCAGGCACGGTTTGGATGGCTGGACGGTTTGCCAACCAGTCCCCTGCCGCCAGGATGCTTGAGCGGTAATCGATGCGCTTAAAAGACTGGTCAATTGCCGCCAGACCAAGCATGATGCCGCTCGCGCCAATGTTGATGCCTTCAGCCAAAATGTTCTTGTACAAATGTTCGTTGCGCCACGCCAATTGATGGTTCTGCCAGACCTCAAAACCTTGAACCGCCAAGCCAGCCTCCAGACTGGCTTTTTTCGCCCAGCGCCGCAAGCTGGTTTCATTGGGAAATAACGGCGAATCTTGGCGCTCAAAGTGAAAGGTCTTCAATTTTGCCTGCAACTCGGCGGCAGTTGGACGCAAGGCTCGAGTTTGGGTTGCGCTCTTCACGATTTTTGCGGCGTTGTGATGACCTTGCAACTTAAGAAGATGCACCAAACGTCCCGCGTTTGTGGGAAGTTGCGATGGTTCGGCGGGCAAGAACACGCTTGCCAAACACACGCCAAGGCTGTGAACGTCGCTGGCAGGATGTGCAATTTCAGTGCTTTCAGGATCACCGTAAACCCGTGTCTGTCCCTGCGAAACTCGAGTTTGACCAGAGGTGTTGGCAAGTTCAAAATCGATCAACGTTATTTTTTGATCGCTGACCAGAATATTCGGTGGTTTTAAATCGTGATGAACCCAATTGGCACCGTGAAGATCAACGATTTTTTGCATCAATTCTGGAAAAAGCTTGATTTTATCTTCAATCAACAGGTTGATAAACGATTGCCCTTCAATGTGCTCGAGAATCAACACCGCCTGTTCACTTTGCCGTTCAAACCCGATGGCTTGCGGCACAGCTTGCCCCACATGCCCAAGCGCCAACAGATTTTGGTATTCTCGCTCGAGCAAATGCGTGGCATCGATGCCGTCCAAGTTGGAAGCAACCCCGCGCAAGGCTGTTTTGACAATGACGGTGCGCGGTTCTTGCATGTCGATGGCTAGAAACACATTTCCTTTGTTGTTGGCTTGCAACAATAAAACCGGCAAGTAATTGTTGTGGTTGATTTCAACCATGTCTAACAACTTCTTTCCTTCAAATGCTGACATACCTGTCGGCAATTCCACCCAATCAGGTTGTTGACCGTTAAGGTTGCGCTCATCTTCGACCAAAGAACCGCTTGGATGCCGCAATGCGGGCACAATCTCACCATTTGCCCGCCGAATCTGAGCGGTGCTGGTAAATGCACCATAACGCAAAAACACCGAACTCGAGGCTGAAAAGCGCAAGTCGGACGGAATCACAGGACCGTGCTGGCTGTCCCAAAGTCGGTCAAGGGATTGCGCAATTTCGCTGCACTCTAGCGGGTCGGCAGGATACACTGTTAAAATTTTACCCAACTGGGTCGCACCACCATGCCCAGCATTCAAATGGTTGATCATTTGGCGGTTGTTCGGCAATTTGAACTGCACATTCTGAGCCAACAAATACGGAATCACCCGCTCGAGCAAGCGTTCGGATTCGACTGCGCCAGCTGTCAAATGAATTTTCCAACCTTGTTCCTCGAGTTGCGTGTCATGGCGTTGAAAATGAATCCAAGAAACGTTGCCGACGGTGTGGTTTACGGCTTTCCAAGGTGCTTGAAGGTTGTCGATTAACTCTTCGAGGCACAGTTCGTAATTTTTTTCGGCTGTTAGCATGAGTTTTCACTTTCTACGCTTAGAATATTTAGTTTTCTCGAGGTCGGAAATACATTTAAAGTTTAAAATTAGTGATAATGCAATCAGTAAAGACACAACCAATCGATGTGATCATGCAAGGAAAAATAGAACCTGGATTTGAAATGTTAAAAGACAAATCGCGCAGCAATTCATTTTGAATGTCTTCACACAGTCCTTTTGATCCCAAATAGGCTCGAGGATTTTGTTGAAATCGAATCATTTGATTTTGATTGGAACGAATTTCACTTAAAATTTGTTGTATAGCCGTTAAAATGGTGGTTTGATCAGGTAGTATTGTTCCAGAAATAATTTGCACCCTTTGCATGTCTCTCCTTGCTTGTTTGGTAAGTTTGACCAAATGAAATTACATTTGGTCAAACGTATTGAATTAAAGTTTCTAGTTTGAAATATTGGTGATAGCGCATTCGGTAAACCAACAGGTTGTAATGCAGGTAAAAGTACAACTTTGAGCCACAGAAAGATTACTATCGCGCAAAAATTCGTTTTGAATGTCTTCACTTAAACCATAAGCACCAATAAAACCGCGCGGATTACTTTGAAATTGAGCCTTTTTAGCAGCGTCGGCACGAAGATCAGAAACCAAACGACTCATGATTTGTGAAGCTGTTGCTTGATCGGCAACCAAAGCACCATTGATAACTTTTGCGGACATAATAATACCTCCAAATATGAATAAAGGGCTGCAACTGAAGGACCAAAAGACCTTAGTTCTTTGGAACAACTACCTCCTTTTTCGAATACAGCTTTTTTGTCTGCCGTATCTGAAAACGAGCTTGCGCCTCAAGATGGGAACGATCAGGGAATGCCGCCAAAGATTTACTGGGAACAAGGATTTGTAACCCCAAAAAACCTGTCCTTAAGCTTGATTTTTGAATGTTATTTAAATTTTGGCAATCAGCTTTCAATGGCTTTACAAGGTATGTTAGGATCAGCAAAAGCAAAGCCTTAAAGTGTAAACTCTTTCGACTATAACAGGTTCGACTACCACAGGTTATTCAAAATAAAACTCGAGGTTTTTTAAAAGAGCCACCAATTGCAAAGAATCAGGAAATTAGGTCAACCATGATTGGTTACAGTCAATCGATTCCGAAGCTTTTAAAAACAGAATTGCCGCGCCAACACGTTTTGACCAAACTCGCCCAGGCTCGAGATGCCAAAGTGGTGGCATTGTTCGCCCCCGCAGGTTACGGAAAAACCACCGTGCTGGCACAATGGGCGCGAAATACCGAACAAGCCGTTATTTGGTTGACCCTGACCGACGAGCACAAAGACCCATTGGTGATTTCCGAAGCCTTACAAAAAGCCAGCCTGGCATTGTTTCCCGAAATTCAAAGCGTTTCTTTAAGTAACCATTCGCCGCTCGAGCTTGCCAAACAACTGTCTCGGATGCTGGCGAATGCCGACAAAAACGTGGTTGTGATCCTTGATCAGATCAACCATCTCAGCCTTGAGGCGGGGTCTTGGTGCGAAGCTTTTATTGCCCAACTGCCCGAAGGACACCAAATTTTGATCAGCGGTTACGGCAACGAAAACATTCGACTGGCAAGATTTGTTGCCGCAGGCGAAGCAGTGATTCTTGGCGTAAATGACATGGCTTTTTCGCTTCAAGAAACCAGCACTTATCTGTGTGCTCGAGAGTACCAAGGTGAGGTCGAACAAGCCCAAAAAGACCTTGAAGGCTGGCCCGCCGGCGTTGCCCTAATTGCCGCAGGTGCAAGCGAATTTATTCAACCCAGAGATTTGCTGCTCGATGTTTTACACGCCCTGCCCGACAACCTTCGCGCGACCCTACCCGAAGCCAGCGTGATGGAAGTCTGGAGCGAAGAAAATGCTCAACTTTTAAACTGCGAGCTGACGGAGGGTTGGTTGCGTCAAGTGCATTCGCTCGGACTGCCCATGTCACCTTTGGGGGCTGGGGTGTTCAGACCGCACAGTTTACTTCTCGAGATGCTCGAGCGTGAATTGCGTCGGTCTAAAAAGCGCTTTCTGCAATTGCATCAGATTGCGGCGGAACAGGCAGAACGGCTCGGTGAGGGTTTAAAAGCCATTCGTCATTTTGAATTGGCAGGCGAGCAAGCCGAGGTCGAACGCCTGTTATATGACCATGTGATCGGTTTGGAAATCCGGTCCGAATACCGTTACATGCGTGAATTTCTCGAAGCCCAACTGAATTTGTCGCAGAGGCTAAAAGCGGTTTTGGCATGTGCCTTAATGAACACGGGAGATTCGGTGCGTGCCGAAAAAATTTTGAACGAACTGCTGCCCGAATACCAAGACGCCCACGTCCATTACGGACTTGGACTGTTGGCGGGACGCCAAGGCGAATACGCCCTTCAACTCAGTCATGCCGAGGCGGGTTTGGCGCAACACGGCGACGATTTTATGATCGCACGTTTGAAAATACTCATGGCACTGGCGCTGATTGCCTTGCAGCGCCACACCCAATCACTCGAAATTGCCTTTGAAGTCGAACGCAACGCCTTAAAGCGCGACGATTTAAACACTGCCGCCACCGCGCTCAATCTGATTCAAGGCATTTGGGCAACCTTAAACAACTGGGCTGAACACGACATTACCCTCGAGCGCAGCACGCAATTATTTCAAAAACTTCATGCGCCGACCGCTGCGTTGCAATTTCAAACCGATTTGATTGACCGATACCGAATTCGAGGTTTGTTTCAAGAAGCACTGACCCTTTGGGAACAAGCCTACTTGGTGGCAGTTCAAGAAGAAAATACAATGCTGGCATTTTTAACCGAGGCTCGAGCCAATTTGTTCTTGTGGGATGGTAGTTTTGAACTTGCGGCGTCGGAATACCGACAAGCCATCGGTTTGTTTGAACGGTTTAGTTTAACCCGCATTGTGCCGAGAGTTTGGTTAAAAATTGCGGAAACAGCCCTTTACAGCCAAGATTTGAATACCGCACAAATGGCGTTAAGCAAAGCAGAATCTTTAAGCCTTCAACGTCCAGCTTGGTTGGAGAGCGCTTTTTGTTTTGTCAAAGGGCTTCAAGCTTTTGTTTTAAACGACATACAACTTGCCGTTCAGTCTTTTTCGCAGGTTGGTTCAGCCTCATCTGAAGCCTCGCACCGACCTCGAGCGTTGGCGTATTTGGCGCTTTTATCCTTAAAGCCAAAAGCAAAAAACGTCATGCCAAACGAGCTGAACGAGCTGGTAAGCTCCTTAAAGGAACTCGGCTCGAGTTCAATCTTAAAACTGGACGGTTTGCAACTTCAGCCCTTGCTGAACACCTGGCAGCAACAGGCCTGGTTTCCAGAGCTTCGCTCGAGTTTGGTCTTGCCGACATCGACTAAAGTGCCTGTTTTAAATCCGCCATTAAATCCGCAGACCTTGATTCTGAACCTTTCAGTGACCAGCCTTGGCAGCTTTGCCGTTCAGCTCGCTGGAAAACGCCTGCATGTGCAACTGATCAAATCAATCGAATTGCTGGTGTACTTGGCATGGCACGGCTCGAGCAGCCGCGAAACCCTGATTGACGTACTTTGGAATGGTTCGCGCGAACCTCGGCACGCCGAGTACTTTCGCGTGGCGGTGCGCCGCTTACGCGCCAACTTGGCAAGCAATCCCTTGATTGACTTTGACCCGATCCCGTTCGAGCACAACGTTTATCGTCTGGCAGATCAATTTAGCCTCGAATTCGACGCCCATTCGATGCAAATTGCACTGGATTCCGGACAACTCGAGCCCATGCTCAAGGCATTCATGAATTACAACGGCGATTTTATGCCCGAATCGAGCTTGGAATGGATTGAACAAACCCGAACCGATTTGCGCGAAGCCGCAGTCATGCTTGCCACTCGAGTCAGCGCAGCGCTGGACAAAACCGATAGCGACATGGCATTGCGGGTGTACCGCAAAACGACCACGATTGATCCTTTTGCCGCCTTCGGGTACTTGGGACAATGCCGTTTGTACTTGCAACTGAACGAAAAAGAGACGGCGCAGACCGTTATGCAACAGTATTTTCAGGTGCTCGAGAATGAATTTGGCGAAGTTGATTCTGAAATTCGAGAACAATTCGAGCGCTTGTTGAACCCCCAGGTTTTTTGATTCCCACTTTGTTCCCAGCTCAATCACTAAACTGCTTTCGAGATTGGCGAGCAGCCAAAAGGAGTACACCATGAAAAAACTCAACCTTCGTTCGGTCATCCTCAACCTCATCGTTTGTTGCACCATGACAGGTTTGAGTACCGCCCAAGAAAGTACACGCGTTTTGCCAACCAACATTGACGGCGCCGTGTACTGTATGCCACTGCCCGAATGCTGGTTTCCATTGGGAAACCAGTAAATTTGAAATCTTGAAAGTCGTGCCCTTATGAGCGACTCAGTCGAGCAATGGCAGCATTATCTGCCATTGTTGCGCCCAACCCTTGCGGTACTGGCGTCGATCTTTGAACAAGCCCCCTTGCTTGGTGCTTGGCAAGTCAAGCACCAAGTTGAAGCGTTGCAAATCATTGCCGAGTTACGCATGCAATGGGAAATTGGGCAAGCTTCAAGCGAGCAACTCAAACGTTTGTCATGGCTTTTGGAACACTCGAGCAGTCAACAAACCACCGTTGCCCGTGTGCATTTGAACGCCATTAACGAATGGATGTCCGAACTGAACAACAAACTGTCCACGGTCTAAAATCAAGACGGTTTTAGCGCTTTCAAAACCTCGAGTGCAATGCGTTTCGCCCCTCCAGGCAAGCCCAGGCGCTCGAGTCCTGTTTGTTTGACCACTTCACGAAAAGCTTGATCTTGATGCGCGGTTTTGACGGCTCGAGCCAAGATTGCTGGATCGGGTTTACTGAGCGTCAACCCAACACCCAGAAGGCGTTTTTGGGCTTTGGCGAAACCCTCTAAATACTGTGGTCCTGTGGTCGGAAAACCGATTACGGGTTTTCCCAGCCCCACCGCCTGTTCGTTGCCCGTGCCTGATGTACCAAGCACGACACTGGCAGCCTGAAGCAATGCCGCAAAACCATGCTCGAGTATCACAACTCGAGTTCCCGAACTGTGTAATGCTACTCGAGTCGGGTTGTCCACAATTTTCTCAGTTGTCCACACCCAGCCTGTGGGTAACTCGGGGTTGCCTGAAAACGCTGCAAAAGTTTGAAATTCTGGTAAAAGTGCCGCAGTCTCGAGCATGATGGGTAAGCTGAACAAATAATCGTTGCGCGTTCCTGGTAGCAGTGCTAGTACGGGACGACCATCCAAAACCGTTTGAAGCTCGAGTTCTGGGGTCAGCAAATCCATCATGATGTTGCCCGCAAATTTGGCATGAGGCACGCCGAGTTCACGCAACCAGGCGGCGGAACGCTCATCGCGGGTGAAGACCTTTTCGACGCGTTTCATGTAGAGGCGCTCGGGCAATACAAAACTGTCCACGGTGACTCGAGAAGTTCGCTCGAGTTTGTCGGCTGTGTTCATGCCGTCCTGGTAATACCGACTGACCAGCGGTTGATACTGAAAGACTCGAGGTTTTGCCTCTTTGAACGCAAAACTAAAAGTCACCCACAAGGCGTAGACATCGCCGACAATCATGACCGCATCGGCTTTGGCATTGCGAATCGCCCAGTGTTGTTGTCTCGTTTTTTGGCGCATTCCATCACGCCAATCTTTTAAAAATAAATCCAAACTCGTAAAGGTAAACCCGCCCGAAGGCGGATTCCAACGCGGTCCAAGCACGTGTATGCCAGTTTGCTCGTAAACGTTGCCGCGCCCGACAATCGGTACGGCTTCAATCTCGAGATTGGGTTGAAGCTCAAGCATGGTTTTGGCTAAGAATGCCCCGATCGCGTCCTCGCCGTGACCGTTGCTGACAAACAAGATTTTCATTCCCGTGTCCAGGGTTCAAAGCCCGCCTCGAGAAAATACAAACCGTGCGAGGCAACATTTTTACCAGCCTGAGCGCGGTCTTTGCTGGCAAGGACTTGCGCCACCTGACCCGACTCGAGCTTGCCCAAACCCACCTCGAGCAAGGTGCCGACAATGCCGCGCACCATGTGCCGCAAGAACGATTCACCAACCACCTGAATCTCAATCAGTTGCTCATCTGGGCTGCGTTTGACTGGTAAACTGCGCACCTTGCACGAAAACACGGTGCGCACGGTCTGGCGTTCCTCCTGCGAGGCGAACGCCGCAAAATCGTGCTCACCCTCGAGATGCCGCGCCGCGTGACGCATTGGGGCAACCTCGAGCCGTTGCGGAACCCAAAGCGCCCGGTGACGCTCGAGGGCGCTTTGGGTGCGGGCGTTCAAAATTCTGTAGCTGTAAGACCGCCAGGCGCAAGAGAACCTCGAGTGAAAAAATTCTGAAGCTTCAGTGCAGGACAAAATACGCACATCTTCGGGCAGTCTGGCATTTAAGGCACGGCGCATGTTTTCGGCAGGAATTTGATGCTGCACGTCCACGTGCGCCACCATGCCCAGCGCGTGAACGCCAGTGTCAGTGCGTCCCGCCGCCATCGGACGCGTGCTGACTCCCAAAGGTTCGAGCGCCTTTTCGAGTACGCCCTGCACGGTGCGTTCGCCTTTGGCTTGCACCTGCCAACCCGCAAAATGTGTGCCATCCCACTCGAGGATCAGTTTTAAACGCCGCCAACCTTCGGGCAGCGGTGTGGGTTCTCGAGGTTCTAAGAAAGCGTTTGTCACAAGGTGGGGTATTTTAACGACTTTGTTGCGGGATTGCATGGCAATACAACACGAAAATTTACAAGACTTCTTTGGGTTTACCAAAAATCATGCGCCCGAGGCTGGTCTGCGTGGCACTGATGACCGCCACCCGCACGGTACGACCCTTTAACGCCAAGCCATCGTCGATCACGACCATCGTGCCATCCTCGAGAAAACCCACGCCCTGCCCAGGTTGCGAACCCTCTTTGACCACGGCAATCGTCAGTTCGTCGCCCGCGCCAAACCGTGGCTTGAGGGCTTCGGCAAGGGCATTCAAACTCAGACACGTCACACCCTGCAACCCTGCAACCCTCGAGAGTCCAGTGTCATTGGTCAGCACGCTCGCGCCAATTTCTTGGGCGGCACGAACCAGACGGTCATCGACTCCGCCGCCGGTGTCCTCAAATTCTCGAATCACCAACTCGAGCGCACGGTTGGCACGAAGTTTCTCGAGCACCTCCAAGCCACGCCTGCCTTTGGCACGTTTTTGCGAATCGGTCTGATCGGCAAAGTACTGCAATTCGCGCAGCACAAAACCGGGTACGATCAGCGTCCCCTCAAGAAAGCCCGACTGTGCCACCTCGAGAATCCGTCCGTCGATAATCACGCTGGTGTCGAGCAACTTTTGAATGCTCGGTGCGAGTGCTGGCAATTTTGTGACCATTGAAGCGCGGGGCGCAAAAGGCGTAAACACATCACGGTTTAAGACCGCCACACTAACCAGAAACACCTCCAGCAAGGCGGTAATAAGGAGCTGAAAGTACCAGGCGTAACCTGGAATGTTCGAGAGCACGTTATTTAACAGCACACTGATCAAGAGTGCCATGATCGTGGCAATGGTGGCTGCCAGCACGGTTTGCGGGGGCATGGTCAGGAGCGCATTGGCAATATTCGCCACCTTTTCACGCAAAATATTGGTCAGACGGTTGGTCACCAAACTGGTGATCAATGCCCCCAAAATGGCAATGTAAGTTTGGTTTAAGCCGTCGCTGGCAAGCCTCTGGGCGATAAGGTAGCCAATCAGTGCGCCAAGTGCCACCAGCACAAAACGAATCAAGCCGCGCAAGGGATCGAAGCCTTCAAGACCGGTTTTCATGCCTTGCCCCACAAGAAACGCACGGCTTCCTGGACACTTTGCACGCCCTGATTTTTGCCACCTTGAACGCCTGGCGGCATCACCAAGCGCGTTAAACCCACCCGACTGGCTTCGCTGGCACGCCTGGCAGGTTGGGTGACGCTGCGCACCTCGCCAGCCAATCCAACCTCGCCAAACACCGCCACGCCTTCGGGAACTGGTTTCATCATCACCGCACTGTACACCGCCAGGGCAATTGCCAAGTCCAAACCAGGGTCAGATAAGCGCATTCCACCCGCCAAATTGACATACACATCTAAACCACCCAACGACAACTGCAACCGACGCTCGAGCACCGCCAGCACCACATCGACCCGACGCGCATCCAAACCCACCGCCACGCGCTTGGGCGCAGGGTAGGGGGTTTTAGCAGCCAGGGCTTGCACCTCTAAGAGCAACGGGCGCTGACCGTCCATTGTTGCCGCCACGATGCTGCCAGGCACACCCACGGGACGTTCCGCCAGAAAAGCTGCGCTCGGGTTATCGACTGCCTTTAAACCATGCTCGAGCATGTCAAAAACACCCAGTTCGCCGACACTGCCAAACCGATTTTTGACGCTGCGCAGCAATCGGTAATGCCCCACCGACTCGAGCATCAAGACCGCATCGACAATGTGCTCCATAACTTTGGGACCAGCCACGTTACCATCCTTGGTGACATGCCCGACCAACACCATCGCTGCACCTGTCTCTTTGGCGGCTCGAGTCAACCGCGCCGTGGACTCGCGCACCTGCGACACCCCACCAGGCGAACCGCCATCATCGGTTTGCACCGTCTGAATCGAATCGACGATCACCAGTTTGGGTCGTTCCAACTCGAGCAGCGCCGTAATGCCATCGGCGTGAACGTCACGGGTCATCAGAATATCGCCCTTCACGCCCAAACGATCCGCTCGCAAACGCACCTGCTCGAGCGATTCCTCGCCAGCCACGTACAAGACTTTTTCGTCCAATAATGCCAGATGGTCGGCAACCTGAAGCAAGAGCGTACTTTTGCCGATGCCAGGTTCGCCACCCAACAGCACGACGCCGCCAGCCACCCAACCGCCACCCAGCACCCGGTCCAACTCGCCAATGCCCGAACTGCTGCGCGGCTCTTCAGAACTTTTGACGCTCGAGAGACGGGTGACGGCACTGGACGGCACACTGCTGCGAGCGCCAAAACCCGAGGCGCTCTTGCTGCTGGGCGCAGTGTGAATCTCTTCAAACGAATTCCAAGCCGAGCACGACGGGCAACGCCCCATGCTTTTAGCCGTGGTATAGCCACAAGAATTGCATTTGAATTGCACCAAAACTTTTGCCACACCAGACTCCTGATTCTTAAAAGCATTCTACGGTGTGAACGTTTTTTTTGTGGGCAACAAAACCCATTTTGAAGTTTAAGAAAGCTGAATGTATTTTCTAGCAAACGCTTAAAACGAGTCGGGTGCGTCATGCGCACCAAGGATGTGTGAGCAGCGGTGCGCACGGCGCACCCTACCAAATCAGAAAGCTCGAGACTCAAAAATTACTTTGAACCCGTTTGATAGCTGATGCGGTCAATGCTGGGCGCTTTCCCGCCAGGCAAGGAAAACGTGATCGTGTTCTCGCCAGCCAACAGCTCGAGGTCGAGGCGAAGACTGGCGACTTGATCGCCGTCGCCGCTCGAGTGAACCCGCACAATCACGTTTGCACCCGCACTGGTGGTAACTTTCATTAACCGTTGATCGGATGGATTGATGAAATACACCGTGACTGGAATTGAACCCGTGCGCGAGACAAAAACTTTATTGAACGTTAACGCACCCTCGCCGCGAATGTTAAAAATGTAAGCGCCGCCCGAACAAGCCGTACAAGCCTGAACGCTGGCAGGCTCGAGCACCGAATTGATCTTTGATTCCGCCTCGAGACTTATGGTTGATAGTATTTCTGGCTCGAGTTTCTTGCCGCGTACCAGCAGCATCACCGAACCATGCGCGGGGATGGCTTTCGCCGTGAAACTGGTATCGAACACTCCGAGGTCTTGTTTTTTCCACAAGTCACGCACGCTCACGCCTTTCTCGAGCAACCCCAGATCAGACCAGTTGACGCGAACATCGGCGCTTTGATCGGCACGGTTTAACAGCAGTACCGCAACACCGCCGCTCGAGAGTGGTTTTGCCCAAATCTCCGAGCCAGAATTGCGCCGCACCCGAACGCCTTGGGTGTGCGCTTGCTTGTCAGCAGGGTCTTGATTGATCGCAATCACTTCTTTGTTGGTCAGTGTCTCGAGGGTCGCCGCGTTCATGC